>NZ_JASATF010000012.1:0-195605 GCF_038440175.1 Cupriavidus sp. OTU4054 | reverse complement strand
CTAATTTTGCCCCGGGTTCCAGCGCCCCGGGCCGTCGACACCCCGGCCGCCACCAGGCCGCGCGCCGCGTGGGCGGCGCGCGTACGCATGGGGGCACGGTGGCGAGTACGAGTGGAAATAGCGGTGACAGGCACGATAGTGGCGGACATGAGATGGCGGTGGAATGACAAGCGATAAGGGTGTTCAGTTGAGCGTAAGACCGGCCGACGCGATGACGGCGGCATAGCGCGGCAAATCGCGCGTCAGCGTCGCATCGAGCTCGCGCGGGTTCGATGCGACGACGTTGAAGCCGGCCTCTTCGAGCTGTGCATGGGTGGCGGGCTCGGCCAGCACGGCCGCGGCGTCGCGATAGATGCGTTCCACCACATCGGCGGGCGTGGCCGCGGGGGCGAGCAGCCCCTGCCAGCTCTCGACGGCAAAGTCCTTCACGCCGGCCTCCGCCATGGTCGGCACCTGTGGCAATGCTTTCGAGCGATAGGGCGTCGTCACGGCCAGCGCCGTGAGCTTGCCCGTGCGCACGTAGTCGGTGACGGCCGCGAGTGTGATCAGCGTGGCATCGATATGTCCGCCAAGCAGGTCGAGCGTCGCGGGACCGCCGCCGGGATAGGGAATGTAGTTGACGCGCACGTCGAGCTGCCGCGCGAGCATCTCGTGCGCAACGTGCGCAATCCCGCCATTGCCGGGTAGTCCAAGTGCGAGTTCGCCGGGCTTGCGACGCGTGTACGCGACGTAGTCCTGAAACGTGCGCACACCGAGATCGGGCCTCACGACGAGGATCTGCGGACTCACCACCGCCTTGATCACGCCGCGAAACGCGTGGTTCGTATCGTACGGCAGGCGCTTGAACAGCGAAGCGTTCAGCGTCACGCCCTCTCCACCGAGAAGAAGTGTGCGGCCATCGGGGGCCGCGCGCGCGACCTGTGCCGCACCGATCGTGCCGCTGCCGCCGGCAACGTTCTCGACAATCACGGTCTGGTGCCAGCGCTCCGCGAGCTTCACCGCGAGAATGCGCGCAAGCTTGTCGGCACTGCCGCCAGCGGAAACCGGCACCACGATGCGCACAGGCCTGGCATTGGCACCGAAAGCGGCATCGCTCGCGCCGGCGGTCTGCGCGGCGCACGGCAACGTGGCGGCCAGTACCGCGAGGGCGGCAATCGTACGAAGAGCGGTCAGCAGGGCGCGGCGCGGCATGGTCGGTTCGAAGCAGTTGGCACGGGATGTGGAACCAACTAGCTTAGTGAGCGACCTGCCGGATCAGAACGAATCGTTTCGCGCATCCATATGCGCGAAACTGTCGCGCGAAAAACGTCGCGCGTCTCCTACGATGCCGCGGCGTGCGCGGGCAGCCGGAACGTCGCGAGCTCCTGCGCGTCCAGTTGCGCGATCAGGCCAGTCTCCCATGCCAGATAGGCACGTGCCGCATCCTTGTTGCCGTCGTGACGGTCATGCACGAAGAACAGATAGTCGATGCAGTGCGCATCGGGCAGCGACTGCGCGCCTGCGTGCAGGGGCTGCCCGGCTTCCGCCCATGCGCCCACGCCGCCCGCCAGCACGCGCACGTCCCGATAGCCGAGCGTATCGAGGTCACCGATCGCCAGCCTGGCGGCGGCCGCGCTCTTGCGGTCGTCGATGACGACGATGGACACCTGCTTCGCCACGCCGGCGAGATCGTCCGACAGACGTGGACGAATCGACCACGCGCTGCCCGGGATATGACCCGCGCGGAAGGCCATGCTTTCTCGCAGATCGATCACGTGCGCGGCCCCCGCGGCCAGGCTGCCCTGCAGTTCGGACGCCGAGATGGAACGCGCATCGTGCGGCGTCGCAAGCGGCCCCGATCGCGCGGACAGATGCGCCGCGCGCCCGGCCTCGAGGCCGCCCTGCAGCACGACGGCGTCGTGGCCCATCTGCCGCAGCCAGTGAGCGATGATCGGCGCACGGACCCCATCGGCATCGAAGACGATCAGCCGCGCGCGTCGCACGCCGACGTACTGGTCGGTCGCCTGGACGAGCTGGCCGCCGGGCGCATGCTGCGCGCCAGCAATCGTGCCGGCCGCATACTCCTGCCCGGTACGGATATCGCAGAGAAAAGTGGTCCGGCTGGCATCGGCCAGCCACGCCGCCGCCTCGCCAGCGCCGATATGCGGCACCGCGAAGCGCGACGAAAGCGCCTGCGCGCCCGAGCGCGCGCGCCGCACCGATTGGGGCGACAGCGTTTCCGGATAACGCGCGGTGCCGCCATGCTCGAGCACATGGTCGTTCAGATACCAGCCCTGCGTGCCGTTCTCGAGCGCGTAGACGGGATTCTCCACGCCCGCGTCGATCAGCGACTGCGCACCGATGATGCTGCGCGTGCGCCCCGCGCAGTTGATGACCACCGGCGTTTCCGTATCGGGCACGATGTCACGGATCCGGTAGGCAAGCTCGCCATTCGGACAACAAATGGCACCGGGAATGTTCATCTTGCTGAATTCGCTGACCGGGCGGCCGTCGAGCACGACTGGCGCGCGAGCGCTGCCCTGCGTCGCGGCCGATCCGGCCGCCAGTCCGGCCGCCAACCCGGCCGCCAATTGGTCAGCGGTGATGCGCGGCGTCTGGAAATGATGCTCGACGAGTTCGCCAAAGACTTTCGACGGCACGTTGACGCCCTTGAAGAGGGCAAATCCGGCGGCCTGCCACGCGGGCGTGCCGCCGGCGAGGACGAACACGTCCGTATAGCCGAGCGCCGCCAGCGCGCGCGCCGCGGCGCCGGCCACACCGTCGCCGTCATCGACGAGCACGACGCGCACGTCCGTACGCGGGGCAAGACGGCCGACATCGGCCTCGAGCCGGCTGAACGGCAGCGGCACCGCGAACAGCGGATGGCCTTCGCCATACTGCCCGTGCTCGCGCACATCGAACAGCGCGATCTCCTGATCGTCGTGGACCCACGATTTGAGCGTTGCCGCGTCGATCGCGCGGATGGAAGCATTCGGCATATCGGAGGAAGTGGAAGGCTCGTCGAAGAGGCGGACCATTCTAGGCACGTCACGGATGGCCGCAAAGCTGCGAATTGTCATGCGGTTATGCGCGAACCATATAAGGCCCGGCCTCCGCGCTGCGGCTTCGTGTCGCATTTTCCACATGTCCGTGCATTCATACAATGCGGGCTCCTTTCCCCTGCCTCGCCGCGCCCGCCTGTGCCTCGCCTGCCGATGACTCACCTCCGAAAGCCCGCCATCGCATCCGCCGTCGCGATGTGGTGCCTGCCTGCCCTGGCACAGGAATCCCGACCAGCGGAAGACCGCGCGCTCGCGCCGGTGACCGTGCGCGCGGACGCCGCGCAGACCGTGCTGCAGGAGCGCCCCGCGGTGGGCTCCAGTCTCGGGCTGACGCCGATGGAAACGCCGGCCAGTGTGGAGGTGATCACGCGCGAGCAGATCGAGGAGCGTGGCGATGCATCGATCGTCGATGCGGTGAGCCGCGCGGCGGGAATCTCGAGCCTCGGGCATCCGGGCAATGGCGGCGCCTCGCTGTCGTCGCGCGGCTTTACCGATGCGGCGTCGGTCATGCGGCTCTACGACGGCGTGCGCCAGTACGGCGGCATCGGCGTGACGTTCCCGTTCGATACGTGGTCCGTCGAGCGGATCGAGGTACTGCGCGGGCCGGCATCGGTCATCTACGGCGAAGGCGCGATCGGCGGTGTCGTCAATATCGTGCCGAAGCAGCCCACGCGCGGCCCCGTCGAGAACGAGGTGCAGGCCACGGTCGGCAGCAACGACACGCAGCGCCTCGCCTTCGGCAGCGGCGGCGCGATCGGCGAGACGTGGTCGTATCGGCTCGACGTCAGCGGTAACCGCTCCGACGGATGGGTGGACTTCGGCAGCTCGCGCGATCTGTCGCTGTCGGGCGCGCTGCGATGGGATCCGACGTCGGACCTGAGCGTGAAGCTCAGCTATGCGAAGGGATGGCAGGAGCCCGAACGATATTTCGGGGTGCCGCTCGTGAACGGCGCGCAGGATCCGGGCCTGCGCCGCAAGAACTACAACGTGGCCGACAGCCAGATCAAGTACGACGACGCATGGACCGAACTCGCGGCCAAATGGACGCCCAATGCGAACGTCACCGTGCAGTCGCGGCTCTACTACATCGACAGCAAGCGCCACTGGCGCAATGCGGAGTACTACGACTATCTGCCCGCGAGCGGGCTGATCGGCCGCTCGGACTACGTCGAGATCCTGCATGACCAGTGGCAGGTCGGCAATACCTCCAGCATCGTGCTCCGGCACGCGCCGTTCGGCATGAGGAACAGTGTCTCCTTTGGGTACGACGTCAATCGCGCCGCGTTCCGTCACACGAACAACTCGCCGTACTCGGGCAGCTCGACGGTGGACCCTTACGTGTTCGATCGCGGCACCTTCATCAACGTGGCCGGCACGAGCCCGCGCTACGACAACGACGCCACGCAGTACGCGTTCTTCGCGGAAGACCGGCTAGAGATCACGCCGCGCTGGTCGGTGCTCGCGGGGCTGCGCTACGACCATGCCGATATCAGCCGCCACGACCTCGTCACGAACCGGCAGGCCTACGACAAGAGCTTCTCGCACGTGGGCTGGCGCGCGGGCACGGTCTACAACCTCACCGAGAACCTTGCCGTCTACGCGCAGTATTCGGAGGCCGCGGATCCGGTCAGCGCGCTGTTGATGCTGTCGCCGGCCAACAGCAACTTCAGCCTTTCCACGGGTCATCAGGTGGAAGCCGGCGTCAAGCAGAACTTCCTCGACAACAAGGGCGAATGGACGCTGGCCGCGTATCGCATCGTCAAGAAGAACCTCGTCACGCGCGACGTCATCGATCCCTCGCTCAGCGTACAGGTCGGAGAGCAATCCACAAAGGGACTGGAAGCGACGGTCGGCCTCGAGTTCCTGCCCGGCTGGCGCCTCGACGCGAACGCCGCCGTGTTGCAGGCTCGCTATGACGACTTCACCGAATCGGTCGGCGGCGCCGCCGTGTCGCGCGCGGGCAATGTCCCGACGGATGTCCCCGAACGGCTCGCCAACGTCTGGCTGACATGGCGCTTCCTGCCGGGATGGACCGTCGGCTCCGGCATCCGCTACGTCGGCCGCCGCTTTGCCGACCGCGCGAACACGCTCGAGATGCCCGCGTACACGACGACCGACGCGTTGCTGCAATGGCGCCCGCGCCGCGATATCACGCTGTCACTGCGCGGCTACAACATCTTCGACCGCCAGTACGTGACCACCGCCTACTACAACCCCACGCAATGGCTGCAGGGCACGGGCCGCCGCGTGGAGTTCACGGTGAACTATCGCTTCTGACTTCGGGTGGGCCTGCTTGTATGCGCCCCGGTGCTCCGGCTAGCATTGCCCCAATTCCATCGCCCAAGAGAAAAGGAGTCGCCGTGCTGCAACCCGAAGCCGCGCTGCTGAGAGCGCTGTTGCCGTTCCCGCTACTGATCCGCGCGTTGCGCGACGCGTTTGCCGCCGGCGCCACGGTTCCGCTGCGGCATACGCATAACATCGGCGAAGCCGGCCAGCCCGGTGCCGGTATCTCGCTGCTGATGCCCGCCTGGGACGATGTCGGCTTCTATGGCGTCAAGATCGTCAATATCTACGAGGGCAATGCCGCGCATGGCCTGCCGGGCCTGCACTCGACCTACATGCTGTACGACGCGCGGACGGGCGCGCCGCTGGCCATGTTCGACGGCAACGAGATCACGTCCCGCCGCACCGCCGCGGCGGCCGCGCTGGCGGCCGACTATCTGGCGCGCCCCGACGCGCGTTCGCTGCTGGTGGTCGGCGCGGGCCGCGTCGGCAGCCTGGTGGCACCGGCCATGGCCAGTATCCGTCAGCTCGACCGCATTGCCATCTGGGATATCGATGCCGGCGGCGCGGCCCGCTGCGCCCAGGCGCTGCGCGATCAGGGCCTGCCGGCCAGCCCGGCGGAAGATCTCGAGACCGCGGTGCGCGCCGCCGATATCGTCAGTTGCGCGACGCTGGCCACGACACCGCTGATTCGCGCGGAATGGCTCGCGGCGGGCAGTCATCTGGATCTGATCGGCAGCTTTACGCCGCGCATGACCGAAGCCGAGCCCGCGTGCTTTGCCAATGCATCGGTCTGGGTCGATACCGACGAAGCGCCGGCCAAGTCCGGAGATCTGATCAACGCGGTCGCCGCGGGCTGCCTGACAGCGGACGCGATACGGGGCGATCTGACCGGGCTTGCGCGCGGCACCTGCGCGGGCCGACAGTCGGCCGGCGAACGTACGGTCTTCAAGGCGGTCGGCACGGCGCTGGAAGACCTGGCCAGCGCGCGCCTCGCCTACCAGCAGCTCGCCGCGGCGCGCGACTGACGCGCCCGTGACACGCCCCTGACGTGCGCCTATGCCGTGGCCTGCTCCACGCCCGCGACCTCCAGCCGGTTGCCGCCCAGCGACTTGGCGCGATAGAGCGCCCGGTCCGCCGCGGCCAATGCGGCCGTGAGGCCGGGCGCATCGTCGTCGAACTGCGCAAGGCCGATGCTGACCGTGGCCGGCACGCCGACGCTGTCGATGCGATTCGGAATCGCGTCGGCGAAAGCCCGCGCGATGGCCTGTCCCAGTGCCGGCGCGCGGCGCGCGTCGTCGCCGGTCAGCAGTGCCGCGAATTCCTCGCCGCCGATGCGCGCGAGCAGCACGTCCGCCCCCAGCACGCCGCGCGCGATTTCCGCGAACGACTTCAGCACGGTATCGCCGGTCTGGTGGCCGTGCACATCGTTGATGGCCTTGAACTGGTCGAGGTCGAACGCGAGCACGGCCACGGGGCCACGGCCCCGTTCGGCATCGAGCACCCGCTCGCCCTGCTCGAAGAACCAGCGGCGATTGCCCAGGCGCGTGAGGTAGTCGGTCTGCGATTCCAGCAGCAATTGCCCATGCATCTCTTCACGTATGAGCTTCAGTAGCGTCATCGGCAATACCACCGAGAACAGCACGCCCTCGTACATCGTGATCTTGCTGGCCATCGACTGCGCCGCGGGGCCGTAGGCGCTCACCACCCACGGCAGGATGACCGTGCGCGCGACATAGAACAGCGAATGGATACCGGTGACCGCCGCCACGATACGCCGCGAGTGCAGCGTCTTCATCTCGTCGCAGCGCAGCATCTCCCACGCCGTCATGCCGCTGATCAGCGCAATGGGGAACGCGCTCACATAGGCCCAGACCACATCCTGATAGCGCACGCCGCCGATCAGCCATATCAGCGCCATGACAACGAGGATGACCGCCGCGCGCCCGCGCACGCTCGCGCCGCGCAAGGAGGCAACGCCACCGAGAATCAGCAGATAGCCGCACAGCATGATCAGGTTGCTGATCATGGCGCCGCTGATGCCGGGCAGTTTCTTGCGGACGAGCACCATCACGCAGCCGGTCGCAAGGGTCGCGAAGCCGGCCGACAGGATCCGCAGCGAGCGGCTGCGCCTGGGGTTGGTCCGGTGCTCCCAGAAAATCATGGCGGCACTGGCCAGCAGCGTCCCGATTGCCAGGAGATAAAGAGTGAGGAGATCGACGTACATCGCGAATGTAAAGACATTGCGCCGGTCTGCGGAGTCCCCCGCTGCGGCCAGCCGAATTCTACGTTGGAATGCTGGTCCTGCGACGCGCCGAATCGTTCACTTTTCAGGGTTTTCCGCAAGGCGACCCCTCACTTCCGTCCTCACTGCTGTCCTGACTTCTGTCCCCGCATCGGCCGAACCGCTGGCCTACAACCGGTCACGCAGAAACGCCGCCACGCGATCGAGCGCATCGCGCGCGCTGGCAAGCTCCCTCACGTTGAACTGAAACACGTGATGCATGCCCTCCCAGATCTCGAGCGTCACGGCGTTGCCCTGCTCGCTCGCGCGCCGCGCATAGCGGATGGCATCGTCGCGCAGCAATTCTTCGGTGCCCACCTGAATGTAGAGCGGCGGCATGCCCGGCGGAATGCCGAACAGCGGCGAGGCCATCGGGTGCGCGGGGGGCGCGCTGCCCAGATACTTGCCGGCGCTGTCCGCGAGATAGTCGCGGGTGAGCAGCACGTCGTGAATCTCCGGATCGGTCATGCTCGCGCCGGAGAGCGACAGGTCCGCCCAGGGCGAGAACATCGCGCCCGCGCGCAGCGCTGGCAGATCGGATGCTTCCGTTGCCGCGGCGTGCACCAGCGACGCCATGAGCGATAGCGACAATCCGCCACCGGCCGAGTCGCCGACGACGGCCAGTTGCCTGACGCCCTTGCGGGCGAGCCACCGCACGGCGGCAAAGGCGACGTCGTGCGCGACGGGCAGCGACTGCTCGGGCGCGAGCGGGTAGTCGAGCACGAACATCGCGCGGCCGGTGCGCGCCACGATCTGGCTCGCAAAGTGCCGGTACGCGGTGGCGGAGCCGAGCACGTAGCCGCCACCGTGGAGATAAAGCATGGCACGGTCGGGGGAGCCCGCGAAGCCGGCCGGCAGCAGCCACCATCCGCGCACGTCCCCCTCATCGACCCCCTCATCGACCCCCTCATCGACCACCTCATCGACCCCCTCATCGACCACCACAGCGGTCACGCCCGTCGCGGGCGGCGTGGCCGCGACAAAGCAGTCGTAGGTGGTACGCAAATCGTCGCTGGCATGCTCGGCCCAGTAGCGCGCGAACGATTCCAGCAGCGCGGGTTTCGCGGCCGCATCCTCCGCGCGCAGCGGCATCACATATGTCGTCGTGGATGTCATGAACGGCTCCAGTCGGTCACGCGCGCGGCAATATGCTCGGCCGCCATGATCGTCGTGAGCTTGGTCGCGACCGAAGGAATCTCGGGCAGGATCGAGGCATCGATCACGTGAAGTCCTCCGATGCCACGCACGGCGCCGAGCGTGTCGACTACCGCCGAGGCATCGCCGTCCGCGCCCATCGGCACGGTGGATGTCGCATGCTGATAGGTGTCGAGCGCCGCAACGACGGCTGCTTCGAGTTCCGCATCGGTCTGCACGTGGCGGCCCGGTTCCATCTCGTGCGCGACGAGATCCGCGAACGGTGCGGTCGCGCCGATCTGCCGAGACAATCGTACGCCTTCGAGCAGGCGACGGCGATCTCGCGCGGTGGAGAGGAAGTTGAAATCGATGCGCGGCGCAACGCGCGGATCCGCACTCGCGAGCCGCACCGTGCCGACGGATTCGGGCAGCGTCAGCGCCGTCGCCAGCACGATCGCACCACCGGTCGGGCTCGCCGCGGGGTCCCAGATATGCGTGGCCGAGACATGCAGGTCCAGCTCGCCTGGCGCCGCCTCGTGCGAACGCGTCCACAGGATCGCGCCGGCCGCCGGTGTCATCGCATTGAACTCGCGCCGCAATGCGTAGACGTTGTAGTAGAACGGATGATCCATCAGGCGACGGCCCACCGGCAAGTCGGCGATCGGTGCGATGCCAAGCGCGCGCAACTCGTCGGCGGGACCGATGCCCGAACGCATCAGTATCGCGGGGCTGCCATAGGCGCCGGCCGACAGGATCACCGCGCCGGCCGCGATCAGCGTGCCATCGACGAGCCGCACGCCATACGCGCGTCCGCCCTCCACCATCACGCGATCGACTTCGGCGTCCGGCTGAATCTCGAGGTTCGCGCGGCGGCGCACTTCGGCCGTGAGGTACGCGATACCCGTGTTCTGCCGCACGCCATCGACCACATTGAGCGGATAGGGACCGACGCCATGCTGCGTCTCGGCGTTGAAATCGGCGATACGTTCGAAACCGAGCGCGGCGGTCGCATCGACAAACCCGCGCAGCGACGGCGTCAACGCCTTCGACGTCATCTGCCGGACCTGCAGCGGACCTTCGCGTCCATGCCATGCCTCGTCGCCGTAGGGCGCGGACTCGAGCTTGCGAAAACTCTGCAGGACTTCGGCGGCGGACCAGCCCGTGATGCCTCGCTGCGCCCAGCGATCGAAGTCGGCCGGCCGCGCGCGCATCGCCACTGCGGCGTTCACCGCGGAACTGCCGCCGAGCACACGGCCTCGGCGCGCATGGATCGCGTGCCCGATGCCGCCCGCCTCCGACTTGTACCCCCAGTCGTGCGCCGCGTCGCCGCCGACCCGATCGGCCAGCGCGAGCGCGTCGGGATAGCCGGACGGCCGATACGCGGGCCCCGCTTCGAGCAACAGCACGCGCCGCTGCGAGGATTCGCTGAGCCGGCGCGCGAGCACCGCGCCCGCGCTGCCGCCGCCCACGATGACGATGTCGTATTCCATGATCTCTCTCCCGATCGAGGCCGGCGCTCAGCCGCGCGAGTAATACTGCTTGAGGCCGAACACGAGGCCGGCGAACGGCATCCCGAGCGCGGCATAGACGGCCTGCGCTTCCGGCGCGGCGTTATCGGCCAGGATCTCGACCGCCACGTTCGAATAGCAGACCGGCACCACGCCCGCCTGCTGCATGCGCGCCACGCCCATCTGCACCTGCGTCTTCGAGAAGCCGCCGGAGGCATCGATCACGGCAAAGCTGTCGTAGCCGGCATCGAGCGCCGACATCGCGGGGAAGGCCAGGCACACATCGGTGGAAATGCCCGTGACGATCAGCTTCTTGCGGCCGGTCGCCTCGACCGCGGCGACGACGCGCGGTTCGTCCCAGGCATTCACGGTCGTGCGCTCGATCACGGGCACGCCGGGCAGCGCCTCGCTCAGTTCCGGGATCATCGGACCCCAGAGGTTCTCCGTGGTCGTGGTCACGATGACGGGCACACCAAGGGCGACCGCGGCCCTGGCAAGGCCGACCACGTTGTGCTTCAACTCGAGCGTGTCGATATCGCGGACACCGGTGTAGAGGCCGATCTGGTGGTCCACCAGCAGCAGCACGGCGTTGTCACGGGTCAGGCGGTTGTTGTGGGCGTTCATGGTTCTCTCCGTTGGGTTGGCACCGCATCCGGGTTCGGTCGCGGCTTGAGAACCACTTTACAAATGGGACGATGGGAAAACAGCGGGTCAAAACAGGAACCATCGTCCCATTAATGAGACGATGGACCTCAAAATAAAAAGTGGTGGTTACTGCACCAGCAACGGCACTTCGTTGGCCAGGTATTCGCCGAACGCCCGCACGGAGGGCAGCAGCCCACGCCGCGAGGGCATCAGCAGCGTCAGCGTGGCGACCCCCGCGATCCACTGCGGCAGCACGCGCACGAGCCTGCCCGACGCCATTTCCGCGCGTCCCACATAGCCGGGCAGCGCCACGATGCCCACGCCTTCGCACGCGGCGGCCTTGAGCGTGGCCATGTCGTCGCTGACGAGGCTCGGTGTGTACGTCACCGTATGGATCTGGTCCGCGTGGCGGACGTCGCGCAAATTCCACGCATAGCTATCCTGCGGCGCCCCGAGTGCGATCGCGTCGTGATCGGCCAGTTCGTCCGGCGAGCCGGGGGTGCCCCTGCGTTTGAGATAAGCGGGGCTCGCAAACAGCGTCCACGGAATCTGCGCGAGCGGGCGCTGGACCAGCGACGAATCGGGCAGCGGCGCCATATGCGCGCGCAGCCCCATGTCGAAGCCCTCGTGCACGAGGTCGACATGCCGGTTTGTCGCATGCTCGACGATGCGCACGCGCGGGTGCGCGGCCATAAAGCGCGGGATCAGCGTCGCGAGCACGAGCTGCGCCACGGCGACCGAACAGGTGAAGCGGATCGTGCCGCTCGGCTCGGCCGTGCGCGTGCGCACGACGTTCTCCGCGGCTTCCGCCTCGACCAGCATCGCCAGCGCGTGGCGATGAAACTCGGTGCCGATCTCGGTAATCACGAACCGGCGCGATGTCCGCTGGATCAGGCGCGCGCCAAGCGCGGCCTCGAGCGCGAGAATGCGGCGGCTGATGCTGGACTTGGGTACGTCGAGCACGCGGGCGGCGGCCGTAATACCCTGGTGCTCGACCACCTTCGCAAAGTAGAAGACGTCGTTGAGATCGATCATTGTGGCGGGGGCGTTCCTGGCAATGTGACTTGCGCAATGCTACGCCATGATCATGGCCCGAACTTACCGCGTGCGCGGGCGTCCTACCTGTTTGTCCTTACGTTGGCACACCATGCGAATCCTCACCGCCATTCTTGCGATTGCCGCCGCGCTCGGCGCCTTCACGGGTTGCGCCTCGCGCCCCAGCGACGGCCAGTCGGGCATCAGCGTCTATGGCGTGGTCGACGAGGGCGTCAGCCTGACTCGCGATCGATAGCCATCCGGATCGATCGCCACCCACCTAGGCCTTCTCGGGCAGCGTCCCCACATAGCGCCCGCGCGGACGGATGACCTGCGCGATGCCGAGCTGCTCGATGCTGTGCGCCAGCAAGCCGATGCTGCGCGCGGTGGCGAACAGGCCGAAGGCCGCGTCGTCGGGCAAGCCATGGTGCATCACGAGCGCGGCCAGCGCGACGTCGATATTCGGCTGCAAACCCGTGAGCTGCGTCGCCTTGTCGATAAAGCGCGCGATGACCTCGGGCGGCTCGAACAGGGCCAGCAGCGCCGCCGCGCGCGGATCGCCATCGGGATAGAGATGGTGGCCGAAGCCCGCGAACGGCTGCCCCGTCGACAGATGGTGGGCAATCACCTGATCCTCGCCGCGCCGCTCCACGTCACCGAACAACGCCCGCACGCGGCCCGAGGCATCGCCATGCAGTGGCCCGGACAACGTGGTCAGCCCCGACAGCAGGCAGGCCGGCAGCGATGCGCCGTTCGACGCGGCAATCCGCGCGGCGAACGCAGAGCTCGTCAGTTCGTGATCGACGAGCAGCACCATCGCCGTCCGCAATAGCTCGGCCACCTTCGCCGGCTGCTTCCATCCCTGCGCGAAGCGCAGATGCAGCGGCTGCTGGCCCGGCTGCGCACCGAATGCATTGGCCAGTTGCCCGACGAGGCTTTGCCCCTCGCCATGGAGCACGCGCGTCGTGCGGCCATGCGTCGAGTGCCCCGTCGCGGCCAGCGTGGCCAGCGACGTGAAGGCCGCCACGCGGCCCGGCCTGGCGACCCGCACCGTCGAGGACAGATCGACGGGAGACTGCGCGTTCCACAGCCATTGCGCCGCTTCCTCGAGCGTGGCGGACGCGGCCATCGTCACGGCATCCCGACCGCGGTAGTAGAGCCGTTCGCGCACGAACGTCGAGATCGATGTCGGAATGCTCGGCTCCGCGCCGAACAGCGTATTGGTGGCAAGGGTCTCGTGCTTGCGCCCCGCCTGCTTGCGCCGCGCGAGCGTCGCCACGTCCTCGGCGCGGTAGAGGCTGCGCCGCGTATCGGCCGGGTCGGAGGTGACCTCGAGCTTGCCGCGGCTCACATACGCGTAGACCGTCTGCGGCCGCACGCCCAGACGCTCGCACGCCTCGTCCATCGTGATCCAGGTACCCACCGGTCGTACTCCTGTCGCTGTCGCTTGGTTTTATATGTTGATTTTATAGATCAATATTGCCTTGCCAATCAAGTATTACATACCATGGCAGTCAACCTTCAACGCGACACGGCCCGA
The DNA here is from genome assembly GCF_038440175.1 of Cupriavidus sp. OTU4054. Classification (NCBI taxonomy): domain Bacteria; kingdom Pseudomonadati; phylum Pseudomonadota; class Betaproteobacteria; order Burkholderiales; family Burkholderiaceae; genus Cupriavidus; species Cupriavidus sp. OTU4054. The sequence continues at coordinate 182,135 of NZ_JASATF010000012.1, read as the reverse complement.
GGACATGAAGCCGCAGATCCTGCAACTCAATCCCATCCTGATTCCGGCGATCAACGACGAGCTCGCCAGCCTCTACGAGGTCAACAAGCTCTTCGAGATCGCGGATCAGGCAGCGTGGCTCACGGCGCACGGCGCATCGATCGAGGCCGTCATCACGGGCGGCCACACCGGCATCTCGCGTGCCATGCTCGAACAGTTGCCATCGCTCAAGGTGGTCGCCGTCAATGGCGTCGGCACCGATGCGGTGGACCTCGCCTACTGCCGCGAGCGCGGCCTGCCCGTTACCGCGACGCTCGGCGCGCTGACCGAAGACGTGGCCGATCTGGCCATCGGCCTGCTGATCGCGGCCTGCCGCAATATCGCCGCGGGCGATCGCTTCGTGCGCGACGGCCAGTGGGAACTGCATCCGTCGCCGAGCGCGATTCCGCTGGCACGCCGCTTCAGCGGCATGAACGTCGGCATCGTCGGCATGGGCCGGGTGGGCCGTGCGGTAGCCACGCGCGCGGCCGCATTCGGCTGCCCCATCCGCTATACCGACCTTGGCCGCATGGACGACGTGCCGCACGAGTTCGTCGCCGATCTGCGCGACCTCGCGCGTGCCAGCGATGCGCTGATCCTCTGCGCGGCCGCCGACAAGGCCGAGGGCATCGTCGATGCCGCGGTGCTCGACGCGCTGGGCCCGCGCGGCTTTCTCGTCAACGTGGCGCGCGGCCGGCTGGTCAACGAGGCCGACCTTGCCGAGGCCATTGCCGCGGGCCGTATCGCGGGCGCGGGGCTCGATGTGTTCGTCGATGAGCCGCGCGTGCCGCTGGCGCTGCGCGCGTCCGACCGCACCACGCTGCAGGCGCATCGCGCGAGCGCAACGTGGGAAACGCGTACCGCGATGGCGCGCATGGTGCTGGACAGCGTGGCACAGGGCCTGGCCGGGCAGCGTCCGGCGATGAGCCTGACGACCTGATTCCATTGCTCCCATGACGAACTACGTCTTTCCGCCCGCCCCGCCGGTCTCGCTCGCGGTAGACGGCTGCGACGCGCGCTTTCCGGTGGCACGGGTGTTCTGCATCGGCCGCAACTATCGCTGGAGCCCCGACGAGCCCAAACCCGCGCGCATGCCGGCATGGTTCATGAAGCCGGCCACGGCGGTGGTGCCCGCACATGGCGCGTTGCCGTATCCGCCGGCCACCGCCGAGTTCTGCCACGAGGTCGAACTCGTGGTGGCCATCGGCGACGGCGGACGCGATATCGACCCGGCGCATGCGGCCTCGCATATCTGGGGCTACGCGGTGGGGCTCGACATGACGCGGCGCGACCTGCAGCAGCAGGCCAGGCGCGCGGGCGATCCGTGGGAGCCGTCGAAGGCGTTCGATCATTCGGCGCCGTGCGGGCCGGTCGTGCCCGTGGCTACATGCGGCCATCCTCGCGCGGGGTCCATCTGCCTGGCGGTCAACGGCGTCGCGCGCCAGCAGGACGATCTGTCCGGATTGCTGTTTCCCGTGCCGGGGCTCGTCGCCATGCTGTCGCGCTCGGTCGCGCTGATGCCCGGCGATCTGATCTTTACGGGCACGCCGGCCGGCGTGGGCGCGCTGCAGGACGGCGACAGGATCGACGCGAGTATCGGTGGCATCGGCGAGTTGTCGATGACGGTCGCCGGCCCCGCGCCATGACGCGACGCTAATCCCCCAACAACGCAAGCGGCGACAGACCGCCGCGGCTTCCAACAGGAGACAGTCCTTGCACGCATCCCGAAAAATCGCCCTCGTGACCGGTGCCGGCAGCGGCGTCGGCAGGCTGACCGCGCTGGCACTGCTCGATGACGGCTGGACCGTCGTGCTCGCGGGCCGCCGACCCGAACCGCTGCAGGCGCTCGCGGCCGAAGCCGCCACGCGTGGCCAGCATGCGGTGGCCATCCCGACCGACGTGACCGATCCCGACAGCGTGCAGGCGCTGTTCGACGATATCGAGCGCGAGTTCGGCCGTGTGGACATGGTGTTCAACAACGCCGGCGTCAATGCGCCCGCGGTGCCGATGGACGAACTGCCGCTGGACAAGTGGTTCAACGTCGTCAACACCAATGTCACGGGCGTGTTCCTGTGCGCGCGGGCCGCGTTCGGGCTCATGCGCCGCCAGTCGCCACAAGGTGGGCGCATCATCAACAACGGCTCGATCTCCGCGCATACGCCGCGCCCGTTCACGGCACCGTACACCGCGAGCAAGCATGCGGTGACGGGCATTACCAAGGCACTGGCCCTCGATGGCCGCGCGTACAACATCGTCGCGAGCCAGATCGATATCGGCAACGCGCTGACCGAGCTGTCGGAACGCATGACGCGCGGCGTGCTGCAAGCCAACGGCACCACGGCGCCGGAGCCGATGATGGACGCGAAGCACGTCGCCAACGCGGTGCGCCATATGGCATCGCTGCCGCTCGATGCCAACGTGCTGACGATGACGGTGATGGCGAGCCATATGCCGTTCTCCGGCCGCGGCTGATGTAGACGGCCAAGCTCGCTCGATCAGAACAGACTACAAAAGGAGACAACGATGCAATTCCACAAGCTGCTCAAGACCCTCGCCGCCGGCGCGGCCCTCGCCGTGGCGTCGGGCGTGGCGATGGCGCAGAACTACCCCACACGTCCCGTCACCATCATCGTGCCCGCGCCCGCCGGCGGCGGCATCGACCTGATCGCGCGCGTGGTCGGCGAGAAACTGTCGGTCAAGCTCGGCCAGCCGTTTATCGTCGAGAACCGTCCGGGCGCGTCGAACAACCTCGGCACCGCGGTGCTCGCGAATGCCAGGCCCGATGGCTACACGATCGGCATCGTCGCCGGCAGCCATAACATCAACAAGTTCCTGTTCAGGAACCTGGGCTGGGATCCTGAAAAGAGCTTCGAGCCGATCGTCTACACGCACGAGATTCCGCTCGTGTTCGCGGTCTATCCGAAGCTGCCGGTGAAGACGCTGCCCGAGCTCGTCAGCTGGATGAAGGCGAATCCGGCCGAGGCCAAGGTCGCGACGTCGGGCCGTGGCAGCGCGCAGGAAATGGCGGCCGAGATGTTCCGCATGAGCAGCGGCGCGCCCGTGCTGCTGGTGCCGTACAAGGGCTCGTCGGCCGCGCATCCGGACCTGATCGCGGGCCGTACCGTGCTCTATATCGACACGATCAGCGCGATCGCGGAGCAGGTGAAATCGGGCAACGTGCGCGCGGTGGCGGTCTCGACGAAGACACGCGCGAAGGTATTGCCCAATGTGCCGACGGCCGAGGAGCAGGGGCTGAAGGGGTATGACGCCAATACCAACGGCGGCTTCCTGGCGCCGGCCGGCACGCCGAAGGACATCGTCAACAAGCTCAATGCCGAGATCAATGCCGCGCTGAAGCTGCCGGAAGTCCGCGCGAAGCTGGAGGCGGCGGGCATCGAGGTACAGGGTGGCACGCCGCAGCAGTACGCGGCCGTCATCAAATCCGATCTCGCGAAGTGGGGCAAGGTGGTGCGGGAGGCCAATATCCAGCCCGAATAATGGCGACTCAGGGGGCGACTCAGGGGGCGACTCAGGGGGCGACTCAGGGGGCGACTCAGGGGGCGGTCTTCAGCAATGGATAGGGGTTGATCGCGCCCCCGGCGGCATAGATGCCGTAGTGCAGATGCGTGGGCGTGCCCCGCGCGTTGCCGGTGTCCCCGACATAGCCCAGCGTGGTCCCCGCCTGCACACGATCGCCGGGACCGACATCCGCGTGCCGTTCGAGGTGCGCGTAGTAGTGCATCTGGCGTCCGGGGCCCATGACCCAGACAACGTTGCCGCCGAGCGTGTTGGTCCCGGTGCGCGTGACGATGCCCTCCGTCGCCGACAGCACCGGCCGCCCGCGCGTGGCGAAGATATCGATCCCTTCGTGCCGCCGGCCGCCCGATCTCGCCCCACCCCAGGTGTCGCGCAACGCCTGTCGCGTGACGCCTTGCACCGGCACGGGCAGCGCCGTCGGCGCGGGCAGGCTGGCGAGCCGCGCCGCGTAGATGGCACGGTCGATTGCCGGCCCGACCCATGGCCATGCGGCCCATGCGATGGCGACGATCGTCGCGGGCACCACCCAGCGCGCGACGCCGCGCGATGGCGATGGTGGCGGCGCGGGCGAGGGGCGCCTGTCGTTCCGGGGCGATGGCAACTCGGTCATGCAGGGTCTGAGTCCCGCCCGGGCCGGAAATTCCCCCGACGCCCGCCAACGCGGCAGCGTCCTACACGGCGGGCCCCGCAGGGCGCGTTGCACGGCTAAGGCGCGTGCAGCATGGTCCGCGCGGCGGCCATGACCTCCCTGCTCAATCCATCGAGCAGCGCGGACGCGGCACGCGCGTGTTGCCAGTAAAGCGGCACGTCCAGCGGCGCATCCGGCAGCAACTCCACGAGCGTGCCGGCCGCCAGCTGTCCGGCAATCAGCGTGCGCGGATGCAATCCCCATCCCATGCCCTCGGCCGCGGCAACCACGAACGCATGCGTCGAAGGCAATGTGTGCCGCGGCAGTTCGACATCGCGATGGCACAACCGCCGGACCCAGCGCGACTGCAGCTCGTCCTTGACGTTGAAGACGAGGCTGGGCGCGAGGGCCAGCGTGCCGGCACCGACGCCGTCCGCAAAATACCGCGCGACGAAATCCGGACTCGCGGCCGCGACGTAGCGCATCGCGCCGAGCGGCTGGCTATTGCAGCCGGTGACCGGCTTCGCGGTGCCCGTCACGGCGGCCATCACCGCCCCGCTGCGCAGCCACGCCGACGTGTAGTCCTGATCGTCCACGGCCACCTCCATCAGCACCGGATGCGCGGCGGCAAACCGGGCGATGGCCGGGGCTACCCAGCTCGCCAGGCTGTCCGCGTTCACGGCAATCGGCAGGGTGACGCGCGCCACCCCTTCGGGTGCGAGCGCGGGCAGCGTGCCCTGCAGTTCCTGCTCGAGCAACCGCACGCGGTCGACGTGCTGGCACAGGCGGCGGCCCGTTTCGGTCGCGCGGCACGGCTGGTCGCGCACGACCAGTGCGCAGCCGACACGCTCCTCCAGCAGGCGAATGCGCTGGGAGATCGCCGAGGGTGTCACGTTCAGCGCGCGCGCGGCACGCTCGAAGCTGCCTTCGCGGATCACCGCAGCCAGCGCGGATAAGGCGGAGTAATCCAGCATGTCGTTAAGTCCAGCTAATGTCGGTGAAGGCAAGATAGTTTGTCTTCATTCCGGAAGGCAGGCAAGCTGCGTGCATGGACTCCCTTGCACTCTCTTTCCCCTCTGCCTCGCTCGGCGTCTTCGCTCAAGGCGTGGCGCTGAGCTTCGGGCTGATCGTGGCAATCGGCGCACAGAACGCATTCGTGCTGCGGCAGGGCCTGCGGCGCGAGCACGTGGGCCTCGTCGTGGCGTTCTGCGCGGCGGCCGATGCGTTGCTGATCGGCGCCGGGGTGCTCGGCATGGCGCAGGCGCTGGGCGAACGGCCGGCACTCGCCCGTTGGCTGGCCATTGCCGGCGCGGTGTTTCTGGCGGTGTACGGCGTTCGTGCATTGCAGCGCGCGCGGCACGCGGCGCGGATGGACGCGGCGGCGAACGGCGGCGGCTTCAGCCGGCGCGCGGCGCTCGCGCAGGCAGCGGCGTTCACACTGCTGAACCCTCATGTGTATCTCGACACCGTCGTGCTGGTGGGCAGCATCGGCGCACAGCAGGCGTCCGCGCTGCGCATCTGGTTTGTGGCCGGCGCGAGCGCGGCCAGCCTCTGCTGGTTCGGCATGCTCGGCTTCGGTGCACGCTGGCTCGCGCCCTGGTTTGCCCGCCCGCTGGCCTGGCGGGTCCTCGATGCGGCCATCGGGGTGACGATGTTCGTCCTGTCGGGATTGCTGGTGCAGAAAGCGATGACGGGTGTCTAGCGTCCGGCTTCAGGTAAAACCCTCGGTGCACTCAATTCCTTCGGGCGCCCTACCGTTAATCCCCCGTAGGGGCTGACTGCGAGGGACCCGGGTAGCGGGTGTGCGCAGCAGAGCACGTCAACGCCTTCTGCGCCGCACCGTCATGGATATTCTTCGCTTCCGCCCGCTCCTGCTCGCCGCCAGCGTGTGCCTGGCCATGGCCGCGCCGGCCGCCGCCCAGACCACCATCGTGCTGTATTCCGAAGCCGGACAGCGGCCGCTGTCGTTCGAGGAAAACGGTGTGCCCAAGGGCGCCTATATCGAGAACCTCAAGCGCGTGCTCCGGCGCATGCCCGAGTACAAGGTGCAGATCCGCTTCGCGTCGTGGGCCCGCACGGTCGAGGAAGCGCGCAATGGCAACTCGGCCGGCATCCTCGGCGTCTACTACCGCCCCGCCGACCGACCCTTTCTCAACCACTCCAAGGCCTTCTACACCGAAGAAGTCGCCGTCCACTGCAACCGCGACTCCATCGAAGGCCGGACGTTCCGGACCTATCCGGACGACTTCGCCGGACTGCGGTTCGGCAACCAGCGCGGCTACCTTGCCCCGGGCAAACCGTTCTTCCAGATGGTGGCCAGCGGAAAGATCGAACTCGTCGAGGGTCATGAATTCCACGACCTCGTCAAGAAGATGCTGGTCCAGGAGATCGACTGCGTGGTCAACCCTAGCGTGGTCATCAACGAAGCGCTGATCACGCTCGAGGCACAGGGCATCCCGGAACGCATGCGATACAAGTCCCGCCGCGTGCTGACGATCAAGAACGAAACCGTTCATATCGGCTTTAGCAAGAAATACGAGGAGTCCCATCCGGAGCTGGCGCGCTTCCGGCAGTTGTTCGACAAGGCTGTGGATGAATAGAATGCTGACCTGACTCCCGAGATCGCGCTTCCATGCCTCTGATGCCTCCGGTTCGTTCGATCCGGAACAGGATGATCGTCCTGTTTATCGTTGCCACGACTACAACGCTGGGGGCATTCGCCGCGCATCGGCAATGGCAGCTGAGGCAGGATCTGGAGCAGCGGTTCGAGCGGACCCGCATGGAGGTGTCCGACGGCCTGCGGCAAAGCCTGGCCGGGCCCGCCTGGGCGCTCAACGTCGATATCCTCCGCACGACGCTCGAGGCCACGCTGATCCATCCCGAGGTCACCGGCGCGTGCATCTACTCTCCGGACGGCCACGAAATCTACGCCGAGGTGCATCGGCCTGCCTCGCATGCTTCGGCCTGCGCGACCACGCGCGAACACGATGTGCTCAGCGAAGTCACGATCTTTCCGCCCGACGATATCGACCCCGACCGTCGCAGGCAGCCGATCGGCAAGGCGATCATCCGCTTTACGCGCGACAACCTGCGGCAGACATTGCGCGCGGCCATGGTGCAAGGGCTGACCGAGGTGGTGGCGATCGACGTGGTGCTGGTGCTGCTGCTGACGTTCGGCCTGCGCATGGTCTTCGGCCCGCTCGAGCATCTGCGCACCGCGCTGTTCCGCCTGGCATCGAGCCAGGGCGACCGGCTCGACGAGCTGTCGCGGCTGGGCCGCACGGAATTCGACAGTGTGATCGACGGCTTCAACCGCGTGTTGCGCCGGCTGCAGGCGACGCAGGCCGAGCTCGTCGAGAAGAACCGGCAGCTGGAGGTCGTCTCCAAGACCGATCAGCTCACGGGCGTCTTCAACCGCCGTCATCTGGACGAGGTACTGAACAGCGCGCTGGCCTACACGCGGCACGATGGCATGCCGTTCTCGATCATCCTGCTCGACGTCGATCGGTTCAAGTCGGTCAACGACACTTACGGCCATCAGGTGGGCGACCGCGTGCTCGTGGAAATCGCGCGCTGCATTCTCGACGTCAAGCGCGTCACGGACACCGTGGGCCGCTGGGGCGGGGAGGAGTTCCTGCTGATCTGCGCGGACACCGACCTTGACGATGCGGTTCGGTTTGCCGAGAACCTGCGCGATGCCATCGCCTCGCGCCACTTCTCGGTCACCGGACAGATGACGGCCAGCCTCGGCGTGGCATGCGTGCAGGACGGCGACACGATCCATGGCACGATCTCGCGCGCGGACCAGGCGCTGTATCGCAGCAAGGAGCGCGGGCGCAATCGCGTGGAATATGCGCCCGCTCAGGTGGACGACGCGGACGACGCGGACGACGCCGATGGCCGCGTCGGCGATGCCGTGACCGGGTAACGCCGTCAGCCCCCGGTGCGCGGGCCGAAGCCCGAGTACGGCTTGAGGGCGATGACCTGCGGCGCCTGCAGAAAGCCCGACTTCACGAGCGGCAGGGCCGAGAACGCCTCGACGAGGCTTTGCGCATCGCCGCTCTCCGCGAGGATGGCCGCGCCACCGTCACCGCGCAGCCAGATCTGGCGGACGATGCCCTCCAGATAGAGATGGCGGATGAGCTCGGATTCCGCTTCGCGCTCGGTGGCGGTCGGCGGGTCCTGCGGCGCGGGCGTGGTGCGGGATACCAATACGAGAAACTGCATCGTCAACTCCAGAGTCAGGTCAGGCCTTCGACAATTCGCCATCGTTCAGGCGCCAGATACCACGTGGGTTGTCGTGCTGCAGCGCTTCCGGCAGCAACGCGTCGGGGAAGCCCTGATACGTGACCGGGCGCAGGAAACGCTCGATCGCGCCCATGCCCACCGAGGTGAAGCGGCTATCGGACGTGGCCGGGAACGGACCGCCGTGCGTGGTCGCGTACGACACCTCCTGCGGATGCGCGAACGCGTTGATCACGATGCGGCCCGTGCGGCGTTCGAGGATCGGCAGCAGGCGAGCGGCCAGCGCGTGGTCGGCGCGCTCGATATGCATCGTCGCGGACAGCTGGCCACGGAAGCGGCGCGCGATCGCGATCAGTTGCGCGTCGTCGCGCACGCGGACCAGCAGCGCCGAGGGACCGAACACTTCTTCGAGCAGGGCGGGCGTGTCGAGCAGCCGTGCGCCGTCGACTTCGAACAGCAGCGACTGGCCGTCCCATTCGCCCGTGGGACCCGCACCCGCGGCTATCTGCTCCGCGCCAGCCGCGCGCTGTGCCTCGACATTCTTGCGATAGGCGAGGTGGATGCCCGGCGTCAGCATCGTCCGCGCATGCATGGCGCTCACGCGCTCGATCATCGCCTGCTTCAGCGCGTCGTAACCCGCACCGTCGATGGCCAGCAGAATCGCGGGCTTCAGGCATGCCTGGCCCACATTGACGAGCATGCGTTCGGCAAACCCGTCGCCGATCGCCGCGCCGCGCTCGGCCTGCGCGGCCGGCAGGATAAAGGTCGGGTTCACGCTCGTCATCTCGGTGAACACGGGAATCGGATCGGGACGCTGCTGCGCGCGACGATACAACGCCATGCCTCCCGCCTCGGAGCCGGTAAACGTCACACCCCTGATCAGCGGATGATCGACGAGCGCTTCGCCGATGGCGTTGCCTTCTCCACGCACCATCGAGAAGACCCCCTCGTGCAGGCCCGCATCGCGCACGGCCTGCTGAATCACGCGCGCCTGAATCTCCGAGCCGCCCGGATGCGCGTTGTGCGCCTTGACGATGACGGGTGCGCCCGCGGCCAGCGCGGAGGCCACGTCGCCGCCCGCGACCGAGTACGAGATCGGGAAATTGCTCGCGCCGAAGATCGCGACGGGACCCACCGCGATCTTCTGCATGCGGTGATCCATACGCGGGCGCGGCTGGCGGTCCGGCTGCGCGGGGTCGATCGCCGCCTGACGGAAGCGTCCCTGGCGCACGACGGTGGCGAACTGGCGGAATTGCGTCGCGCTCTTGGCCGCCTCCATCAGGAATTGCGCGGCGGGCAGGCCGGTTTCCAGCGCGAGCCGCTCGGCCAGCGCGGACGCATTGGCATCGAGCCCATCGGCGATGCGGTCGAGAAACGCGGCGCGCACGTCGAGGCTCGTCGCGTTGTAGCTGTCGAACGCCTCGTCGGCCAGCTGCGCCGCGCGATCGACTTCGGCGGCGCCGCCGAGCGCGAAGTCGGGACCGAACGTCTCGTTGGTTGCGGGGTTGAGCGCCCGCATGGTGCCCGTGGTGGCGCCGACTTCCTGCGCGCCGATCAACAGATTGCCGGTGAGTGTCATGCTGGGCTCCGTTCGGTGGCGACGGGCAGCGCTGCAACGACTTCTGCCGTCGTGAGGATTTCATGGGCGAACGTGGGACCGTTCAAATGGTGCGCGGCGTGCATCATCTCCCGGGTGAACGCGGCGGTGGCGTCGCGGACGAGCGTCACGTGATAGCCGAGTTCCATCGCGAAGCGCGCGGTCGATTCGATGCAGGTATTGGCCAGCAGGCCGATGACGATCACATGCGTGATGCCCTGCTGCTTGAGCTGAAAGTCGAGGTCGGTGTTCGCAAAGCCGCTCTGTCCCCAGTGCTCGTGAATCACGATGTCGCCGGCCTGTGGAACGAAGTCCGGATGCCATTCGCCGCCGAACTCTCCCTTGGCGAATGTGTGCCGCTCCTGGATCAGGCGTTGCGTGGGGTTCGGGTGATCCCAGTTCTCGTAATCGCCCGGCTGCCAGCGGCGGTGGGGCACGTAGAACACCTGAAGGTCCGACGCGCGCGCGGCGGTCACGGTCGCGCGCAGGTTGTCGAGCAGCTTCACGTCGTCGGCGACGTCGCGCAGCATCGGAAACAGCTTGCCGCCGTGGGACAGGAAATCGTTGTACGGATCCACCAGCAGCAGGCCGGTTCTTTTCGCGGGATAGACAGGATTGGACATGTTGGACTCCATTCGGACGCTGGGGCGCGCCGGTGAGTCGAAGTATAACTATGAAAATCATAGTGTCAAGAAATACGCGGGATAGCGGGCGATTACTGCCCTTTCCGGAGCCACCGGCGAGTGGGCCGATCTGTGTTACTATGAAATAGATAGTGACTAGTGGAGGCGACCATGGCCGTCGCAAACGAAGCAACCCCCGCCACCACCGTATGCCCGGTGGCGCGCTCGACCGAGGTGGTCGGCGATCGCTGGACCATCCTCGTGCTGCGCGAGCTCTATATGGGCGCCACGCGCTTCGAGGAGATCCAGATCCAGACGGAAGCCACGCCACAGATGCTGACCTCCCGGCTCAAGGCACTGGAGGCGGATGGCATGGTCGAGCGCCATCCGTACAGCGAGAAACCGCTGCGCCACGAGTACCGGCTGACGGACAAGGGCTGGGCCTTCTACCCCGTGATCTACGCGCTGCGCGCATTCGGGGAAATGTGGTGCAAGCACGGCGAGGAAGTCGCGACGCGGTTCGTCCACCGCAAATGCGGGCACGACGTCGGGCTCGCGACCGTATGCCCGCATTGCGGCGAGCCCGTGGCCCGCAAGGACCTCGATGCCACCCTGGGCGAACGCTTCGCGGCCGAGCGCGCGGCCCGGCGCGAAGCCTTTAGGCGCCGTTAGAACGCCAGCAGGCGCACGCCGATCGAGGCATAGCCGTACGTACGGTCCAGCCGCGACGCGGTGGCCGCGTTGTACAGGAACGGCACCGTGCCGACGAAGTTGTTGAGGAAAGCCTGTCCGCGGATAAAGACGTCCACGCCCTTGTAGACGTTGTAGCTGAGCTCGACGCCGAACGTGTGGTTCGAGCGGATGGGCGATACCCCGAAGCGCGACATGCGGTCGTCAAGATCGCCGCGCATCAGGTACTGGAACTGGTAGCCCACCTGCGCGCCGAACCCCTGGTAGCGCCAGCGCCATGAGGCCCCCACGTTGATAAAGCCCGCCGTGTAGTTGACGTCCTTGCCGACGTCCAGCCCGAACTGCGAGGCATCGAGCGACAGGCTGGCCGAATTGATCGTCGCACCGCCGACCACGCATGGGGAGGCGAGGCTGCCGTTGGCGATATTGTTCGAACCGATCCGCACGTTGAAGTTGCAGCCACCGCGGTTCAGCCGCGTGGTGATATCGCCCACCGAAACGCGGCTGATGCCACCGCTGACGAATCCGGTCAGCGTGTTGTAGTTGCCGAGCCGGTACGAGTAGGCGATATCGGCCTGCCCCTGCACGTCGTTCGGATCATCGACCCGCAGACCGTTGAACGTGGTGCCACGCACCTGCGTCGGCGTCGATTTGGCCAGCGAGCCCGCGCGGTCTCCCCACGCCGACAAGCGGAACATCAGCCGATGCCGCGCCTGCGGATCGATCTCCGGTGTGTACTGCACGCCCACCTGCCAGCTGTCGATACCGTTGGTATCGGGCCCGTAGTCGATATTGCGCCGCCAGTAGGTGCCGAATGCCGACCACTGCTGCGTGAAGTTGAAGCCGGCGGATACGTGTCCCCCCCGATAGTCGCCGGCATTGTCATAGGCCGCGCCCTGCTTCGCGCGGACGTCGAACACATCGACGAACCGGTTGACGAAGTCGTAGCTCGCCTCGATCTTCAGGCGATGCAGGTCGCCGGCAATCGGCTCCGCGACCATGAATTCGTCTTCGGACGCCGCATGGGCGACGCCGGCTACCGTCATCCATTGCAGGGCCGCCACGGCTAGCGCCGCGGCCTGGGGCACGCGCGGCCGGGTATTGATCATCGTTGACTCCGGAGTCGGGATATGGGGCAAGGGCTCGGCGTGCCGGCCGCCTCCACGCGGCCGGCGCATACCTCGCACGTGGCGGTTCAGGGCTGGATCGCGATCGCGAACTTCACGCCATCGCCGCCCACGGTGTTCGCGCCGGTGCCTACCGACGCGGTCGGCAAACGCACGGCTTGCGCACCCGAGCCGATGCCGGCCTTGACATCGTTGCCGCTCGTCCCCGCCACCGCGAAGGTCGCATTGACGGTGCTGTTGGCGGAAGGCGTGAGCGCCAGGATCTGCGCGGACGTGAGCAGGCCGGTACCCTGGACCTTGCGGAACACTGTGTTGAACGGCAGGCGCATCGCACCGGTGCCGACATTGGCGAACAGGCTGTCGTTGTCGCCATTGCTGAATGCGCCGGACGCGTTCACGCTGCCCGTGATGCGGAACGACATGCCTGCGCCCGGCGGGATCGACACCGAACTCAGCGCGTTGCCGGTGAAACCCAGCACGATGCGCTCGATCACCACCTCGACCGTGTTGCCGTTGAACGCGTAGCGCATGCCGGCACGAACTTCCGATGCGCCGCTGCCGAACGGCGCGCCCTGCTTCGTGATGATCATCGCCACGTCGTCGAGGCGGCCGCCCGAGACGGACATGTTGTCGGCGAGCGGCATCGGTGCGCCGCCGTTCAGCGACACATTGCCCAGCTGCACGTAGTCGGACAGCGTGACGGCCGCCACCACGTCACTGATCAGGCCGCCGTTCACCGCGCCGCCGAGATCGTTCGCGGCATTCAGCACGTCCTGCGCGCTGCCCGTTGCCACCGCGGCGCCCAGGGCGGCGAGCCTGGTGCTCATCGACGCGTCGCCGAATGCCGCGGGGGCGATGGCGCTGACCAGCTTGTTGACGAGTTGCGACGATTCGCTGGCGACGACCTTGCTCAGGCCGCCCGACTGCGTGATGGCATCGAGCGTGGCCGTGGGGTCCGCGCCAAGCGTGATGGTGCCGAGCGCGGTGTTGATCGCCGACACCTGTGCGCCGATCAGCGGGCCGGCCAGAGCCGCGAGGTTGTCCGATACCGCGCCGATGTTGGACTGCAGGCTTGCCGGCAGGCTGCTCTTCGCGTTCTGCACGGACGCCTTGACGGCGGCCGTCACGGTGGCCGTCAAGGTGGCCGGATCGGTGAAGTCCACCACGCCACTCGCGTTACCGACAACATTGGCAACGGCATTGGCCGCTGCAGCGGCGGCGGCTTCCGCGCTCAGCGAGCCGCCGGCGCCCGCCGCCAGGCCCGCGAGCGAGCGGCTGATCTGGTTCACCAGCTGCTGCACGACCACCGCGGCCTTGAGCGCGCCGGCGTCCCGCATCGGGTCGAGGTTCAGCAGGTCCTTCCCGCCAAGTCCCAGCTTGTTGGCGAGCACCGCCGCCTGCGCGGGCCCGAGCTGCGCGACGAGTGTCGTCAGCGGCGATGCCACCGGGGTGACGCCGGCCTTGTAGTCAACGGCCGGCGATTGCAGCACGCCCGAGAACGGCAGCCTGGTGCCGATGTCGGTACCGCCCGCCACCTTGAGCGCGCTCTTTGAGCAATTCGGCGGAAACGTGAAGTCGCCGCTCGCATTGGTCGTCACGGTCTGGTTGCCGCAGTCGAGGAACGTGACCGTCGCGCCAGACAGGTAAAAGTCGACAGCCTTGCCGGAGACGGATGCCGGCGTCGGGCCGGTGCCACCGCCACCGCCGCTGTCCGAACCGCCGCCGCCGCCGCAGGCGACGAGCATCGTGGCTGCACAGGCGATGGCACCGAATGCCAGGGATTGACTCAGCTTCGTTTTCATTTGGCTCGCTTTCGAAAGGTTGGCACCAGCGCTGCTGGCGAATACCCCTGGATAGAACCGGTCGGCATCGTCGTGGCCGATCCGGGGACAATGGCTGGCGCGTCCGCGGCACTGCCGGACGGCCATTTCTGGAAACCTGAGGTGAGGGCCGTGGTGAGCCCTGTGGCGGCGCGGATCATGCCGAGCGCTCCGGCATGTTGGCGCGCGAGGGTCTGCGCCCCGCGGCGACGTCGCGCAACAGGCGATGCCATGTCGGAACGATGCGCGCGGGCGCGAAACCGCGTACATGTTCGCGCTGTCGCTCGGCTTCCTCCCCACCGACCGGCCTGGTTAGCGCGGCCACGATGGCGTTCGCGAGTGCCTCGGCGTTTCCGGGCGGGACCAGCGTGCCGAAGCGTCCACGGCCCACCACTTCCGACGGCCCGGACGGACAGTCGGTGGCCACCACGCGCGCGCCGCAGTACAGCGCTTCGAGCAGCACCATCGACAGGCCCTCGAAGCGCGACGACATGGCGAATACGCTGGCGTGGGTCATCGCCTGGTACGGCGGGTGGTATCCCGGCAGCTGGACGCGGCCTTCCAGGCCCAGTGCGCGGACTCGCTGTTGCAGCGTATCGCGCAACTCGCCCTCGCCGAGGATAACGAGCTGCACGGCTGCGTCCTGCCGCACCACGCGCGCGAACGCGTCGATCAGCACGTCGAACCCTTTCTGCCACGTGAGGCGGCCCACGGCGAGTACGTAGCGGTCCTCCGGCCACCATGCGGGCTTTGCTGTCGCGGTAGCGATGGCCGCATCGATGGCATCGATGCGCAGTGCGTTGTAGAGGCGGCAGATCTTGTCCGCATGGGCCGGCGCGATTCGCCACATCCCCTCCGCCACGCCATCGCTGACCGCAACGAGCCGGTCGCAGCGGGCAACGGCGGCGCGCAATAGCGTGAGATACAGCCAGCGGATGGAGGCGCGCTTGCGCGCGAGGAACGTGTCGAGGTCCTTGTGCAGCCACAGGACGACGGGGCGCCGGCATACCGCACCGAGGGCGACGGCGACGAGATAGGTGCGGAGTTCGAGCGCGCCAACGATGACGTCGCTCGCGCGTGCGGCGGCGAAGAGACCGCGCGCTTCCCGCCGGCCGCCGCCTGACGCGCTCGCGCGGACTTCGCGGCCATTGACGGCCAGGTTCGGTGGCAGGCTGGCCTTGACCGGCGCATCGCGCAATAGCCGCACGCGCGCGTCGCAGCCTTCGGTGGCCAACTGGCCGACGAGGTTCAGCGTGACCGCTTCCGCGCCGCCGCCACCAAGGTCCGGGAGCAGGAACAGCGGTTTCATGCGGCACCTCCCGCCAGCAGGCCCAGCCCGATCACGCCCGGGGCGCTCAGCAGTTCGCAGCCGCGCGTGGCGAATTTTTCGTAGAGCGCGTCCGTCGCCGGATTGCGGTCCGGATGCGTGAGCACGACCTTGCGCAAGCGCGGATGATCGATGTTCATCAGCGCGGCACTCCGCACCGTGAACACGGTCACCGACTCGTACAGATCCAGCTGACCGAGCAGATACTCCTCGGCGATCAGCGGCGTATCCACGAGCTCGAACGCGCCACTGGGCCGCCCCTCGCGCGGATGCGGCAGATACTCGTCGATCTGCAGCGACGCCACGACATCCGCGTAGATGTCCGCGATCCCCACCATCCCCGGATCTGTCAGCGGCTGGCCAAGAAAGATGCGCCGTTCCCCAGGATGCCGCGCGAGCGAAGACACCGCCGGTCGATCGGTCCGCAGCAGCACGGGCTGCAGCAGCGCGTTGTGCACGATGTTGTCGAACTCGGGGTACAGCGTGTAATGCGCCTGGCTGCGCGCGCGAATCCAGTGCAGATCGACCTCCCCGCGCAGATAGCGAATCAGCACCGCATGCAACGGCGACCGCCGCGCCGCGCGAAAGTACGCGCTGCCGCGATCGACGTTGGACGTCCCGTCGTCATATGTCACGATCGAGCCGAACCCGTGCTTCTTGATCGTGTACTGGGAGTAGAAGTTGTCGATGCTCGCCAGCCCGATCTCGTGCTCGGCCTCCGCGCGCACCGCCCGCAGCGCATGCCGGAAGCGCGCGAAGTTCGTCGGAAACCTGCTGTCGACGACCACATACGCGGCGGCCACCGCCCGTTGCGCCAGCCGGTCGTAGTAGCGGCGCTGCTTCGCGTTGTCGACGCACGTGTAGTAGATAAGCCGGAAATCGCGCGTGCCTCGCGCATCGAGCATCGCGCGGGCGATCAGCGTATGTAGCGGCGTGCAGCAGATGACTAGCATGGGTTGCTCCAGACGCGCCTCACGGACGCGAATCGGGGATCTCGGGAATGCCGGGGATATCCGGCGCGACGATCGCCGCACCGCCAAACCACGGCAGCGGACAGGCCCGCTGCGCGAGGTACCACGTGAATCCGCACCGGCACGCCATGCCGAAGGCGAAGCCCATGCCGATGCCCGCAATGCCGACGCGCGGCGCCAGCCATGTCCCGACCAGCAGGCCGGCGCCACCGGCGATCGGCGTGGCCAGGCCCAGCAACCGCGTCCGCCGCGTGAGATACAGGCTGTGCGTCAGCAGCAGATACACCGCATGGCAGCCATACCCGAGCGCAATCCAGGGCAGCACGCGCGCGGCCTCGCGATACGCGGGTCCCGCCATCAGCGCGACGAGCCATGGCGACAGCGCCAGCAGCACGACGGCGCCCGCCGCCGCCAGTGCAATCAGCCGCCAGTACGCATGCACGAGCACCGCGTGGTCGCCCGGCGCCTTGCCGCGCAGGCGCGCATAGGCCCATGGCGTCAGCGCCTTGTTGACGCCGTCCGCGACCAGGCCGAACCCGACGCCGATCTGCGCGGCCACCATGTAGATGCCCGCCGCATCGAGGCCAAGCGTCTGCGTGGCGATCCACCGTTCGGCACCCACGAGCAGAAAGCCACCCAGAAAATGCGGAATCAACGGGACCGAGAAAGCCGCGACCTCGCGCACCGCCTCACGCACTGCCTCGCGCGCACGCGGGCACGACCAGGCGCAGGCCAGCCAGCCGCCGCGCCACAGGCACCCGAGCGCGAATGCGCCGGTAATCCACGCGCCGATCGCCTGCCCCCAGATGCGCCCGGACTCGTCGTGCGTGACCCAGAGCACGAGCGCCAGCGACAACGCGATGCCGGCGCCCGCACTGCCGATTTGAAATGCGGCGAAGCGCCACGCGCGCCGCTGCATCATCCATACGCCCACGCAGACTTGCGCGACCGTCATCGCGCCGGCCGCCGGCACGGCAAGCCAGACCCAGTGCGCGTCGAGTCCCGTGAATCGGGCGATCGCGTCACTTGCCATCGTGACCGGCAACGCGAGCAGCAGCGTGCTGGCCGCCACCACGATCGCCCCCGCCACGACCCAGCCGCGAAACGCTTCCGTCGCCCGCGCGTCGTAGCGTGCGTTGATGGCGCCCTGCACGCCCGCGCCGGTCAATGCCGAACACACGCTGATCAGCATCCCGAACATTGCGATCCGCCCGTAGTCGGCCACGGGCAGCACGCGCGTCAGCACGGCCATCAGCAGGAACGGCAGCAACCCGTTGACGACGTTGGCGGCCGCGTAGACCGCCGCGCTGGAGACGCCTCGCATCGGCGTCATGGCAGCTCCGGCCGCGGCTTGGGATGCAGCGAGGGCATCGTCGTCTTTTCGCCGAAGTAGATATCGAGCGACCGCCGCGCGAAGGCTTCCTTGCCGAAACGCGCATGCGCGGCGCGGCGAGCCGCCTCCCCCATCCGTGCGCGCAAGGATGCATCGCGCACGAGCTGCCAGGTGTAGGCGATCAGTTCCTCGTCGGAGCCCGCGACAAACCCCGTGACACCGTGCCGCACGATGTCCCGGTTGCCCGACACGCGGCTCACGACGGCCGGGATGCCCATGGCCTGCGCTTCGATCAGCGCGATCGGCATGCCCTCCCACAGCGAGGTCATGACGAAGATGTCGGAGGTAGCCAGCTCCCGCAGCAGCGCATCGCGCTCGAGCCAGCCCGTGATCCGTACCGGCGTTCCCGCGAGCCAGCGCCGGCGCACGTCGTCATCGCCGTCGCCAAGCCAGTCGAAACACGTCGCGTCCGGATCCGCCAGCGCGCGCGCCATCAGGCCGAAGCGCCACGGCGCCTTCGCATACGTGACGCGGCCGCTGGTCACCACGCGCACGCGTCCACCGCCCTCGCGCCCGCCCGGGCGCGCCGCCGTGTCGAGGTCGATCGCATTCTCGAGCAGGCACGTCCGGCGGCTGCGCACCGCAAGCCGCGCGTAGCGCGCCTCGCTCGCCGAGCACGCCGTGACACGCGCGCCCAGCAACCCGAGCGCCTGTTCGATACGCAGGAACATCCCGCGCTTGCGCGCGGAGATATCGCGCCGCAGGAATGCAAAACCGTGCGGCGAGTAGCACGTACGGCCGATCAGCCCCGACAGCAGCGCCGCCACTCGGCCGAGCGCGCCAGCCTTCGACGAATGCAGATGCACCGCGTCGGCGCCATGCCGGCGCAGCAGCACGGCCAGCTTCAGCACCGCGCCGAGATCGGACCATCCCGGCTCCGTCCGCATGTCGAGCACGATGCGCTGCACGTCGCGATGAAACCCCGTGTCGAGCACCGACACCGACGGCGTCTCCTCGCGGATCGAATGCACGACGATCACGCGATGCCCCGCGCGTATCTGCTCGTTGGCCAGCAGCTCGATGCAGTGGAGCACGCCGCCGCCCAGCGCTTCGGTCACATGAACGATCGTCGGCATCAGGGGCCTCGCCTTTCCAGGAAGATGCGCTGATGCCAGCCGAACACGTACAGGAAGATCGGCAGCATCGGCGTCAGGTGCTTGATATAGGAGCCGTAGTCGGGCTCGAAGATGCTCTGGATGGTCACGAACGCGAGCAGCAGCGCGACGCAACGCGTCTCGCGCGCGGGCTGGGCCAGCGCGTGTACCGCCATCGCATCGCGCAGCACGGTCCACAACCGCCGGCCGAGCACCATCGAGACCAGAAAGAACGCCGCGTACACGGGGTTGCCGTCGAGCAGCGGCACCGGCATGAACATCAGCAGGAACTGGAGGACCGCGTTGGCCCACTCGAGCGCGACGTTGCCGGTCGGCAGCAGCGGCAGGATCATCGTGTTCGCATTGGCGTCGTAGAGCCGCGTCTCGTTGACGGTGTAGCGGTAGAACGCGAGGTCCACGCCGAGCACCGTGTGGAAGGCCACCGCCAGCAGCAGGAACGCAAGCATCACGCTCGCGACGAGCATCGGCATATTGCGCGCGACGCGGAATACCAGCGCGTAGTAGCAATACATCGCGAGCACGAGGAACCAGTACGTGCGGAACCATGTCGCGTAGATCACGACGAGCGGCACCCATGCCAGCAGCCACTGGCGGCGTCCCCTGGAGAGCGAGAAGAAGGCGATCACGCAGAGCAGCACGATCGATTCCTTGCTGTACTGGCCCAGATAGATCGCACCCGTCACGCACGCGAAGCCGAACACGATCAGGTTCAGCAGCGCCCGCCGATCAACACGCTCGGGCGCCGGACAGCAACGCAGCAGGAACACGCCGTAGATCGCGACCGTGAGCAGCGCGGTGACCATCTGACTCTGCGCCAGCCCCGTCAGGTCGTATAGCCGCGCGGTGTTGTCGTAGGAATCGCCGATCTCGAATCCCTGCGTCTGGCCGAAACGCGACGCGATATTGCCGCTGTCGAAGAAGTACTTGCGTGGCAGGATCCACTGGTTCAGCGCGGCCAGCACGACTCCCGCGACGATCCAGCCGATCATGCCAAGGCGCAGCAACTCGCGGTTGCGCGACTGCCGCCCGAGGTCATGCACCCTGCGGAACGAGCCGTGGGAATAGCGGGCGTCAGTGCTTGGCGGGCGCATATTCGTAGGCCACGTAGCGATAGCTGCCGTACTTGCCGCCATAGCTCTGGCGGCCCGAACGCGGGTTCAGGTAGTTGAGCAGCACACCCTTGACGTTCACGCCGTTCTGCTCGAGGCGGCGCTGGATCTCCGCCAGCTCTCCGGCGCGCGTGCGGCCCGCGCGCGCGACGACGAACGTGATGCCCGCGAGCGGCGCGAGGATGACCGCATCGGACACGGCCAGTGCCGGCGGACCGTCGAGCAGCACGACGTCGTATTGCGCCGATACCTCGGCAAGCAGCGCGGCCATCGCGGGCGAATGGAGCAACTCCGACGGGTTCGGCGGCAGCGCGCCCGTGGACAGGAAGTCGAGGTTGTCGATGGGGGTGCGGTGGATCGCCGAGGCGAGCTCGCACGTGCCGGCGAGCACATCCGAGACACCGCGCTCACGCGTGCGGCCAAAGTACTGATTCAGATAGCCGCGCCGCAGATCGCCGTCGATCAGCAGCACGCGCTTGCCCGCGCTTGCGATCAGCGCGGAGAAATTGGCGGAGATGAACGACTTGCCCACGCCGGGCGTCGGTCCCGTGACGAACACGATATTGTTGGGCGCATCGATCATCGCGAACTGCAGCGCCGTGCGCAGGCTGCGCAGGCTCTCCACCGCGGGCTCGTGCGGATGCGTGATCGCCAGGAGGTGCGTGCCGGCGGCCTTCGCGCTTACCTGGCGCGTCAGCTCGCGCTGCGGCTGCGCCGAGGGAATCGTCGCGTAGACGCTCATGCCCACATAGCGCTCGATCTCGTCCACGTCCGTGATGCCGCCGAACATGCGGTCGCGCACGATCGCCGCGATCATGCCCACGAAAAGCCCCACCACCGCGGACACCGCCACCACGAGCCACGCCACGGGCTTGACGGGCAGTTCCGGCTGCACGGCCTCGTCCACCACGCGCACGCTGCCCACCTTGCCGGCCTTGAGCAGGCTCAGCTGCTGCGCGCTCTGCAGCAGGGCCAGATACAGCTCGTTGTTGACCTGCACGTCGCGGCGAAGCCGCACGACTTCCTGCTCCACGGCGGGCAGCTTGCGAATGCGCTTGTCCACGTCGCCGAGCACCCGGCGCAGCGCACCGATCTGTTCGTCGATCGTGCCGATGCTCGGATGGTTCGCGGCAAAGCGGCTGTTCAGGTCCGATCGCTTCTGCTCGAGCCCCAGCAGCTGCGTCTGGGCATCGACCGCATACTGCAGCGTCAGCCGCGCCTCGTCGCTGACATCGATCACGCCATGCGCGCGGCGATAGTCGTTGAAGCGCGCCTCCGCGCGTTCGAGCGTCGCCTTCAGCTTGGGCAGTTCGCCATCGAGGAATTCGAGCGACTTGGCCGCTTCCGCCGACTTGCGATCGACGTTCTGCCGCACATACTCTGCGCCGATCTCGTTCATCGTGCGCGCGGTCAGGTCCGGATCGGTCCCCTCCAGCCGCACGCCGATCACGCCCGACTGCTGCTTGCCCTTCTCCTGAATATCGAGCTGCTTCTGGATGCTTTCGACGATGCCGTTGCGCGAATGGCGCACGACCTCGAACTCCGCCCCAGCCCGCGCCTCCATCGCCGTGACATGCAGCGCCACGGCACCGTCGAGCGTCGGTACGATCAGCGTCTGGCCCACGGCGCCCTCGCGCGGCCCTGCCGCGCCATCGAGCGCCTTGCCGTCGAGCCGGTAGCGGCCATTGCCGAGTGCAACCACACGGAACGGCAGCTCCTCGAGCGCGCGCGGCACGTCGAAACGTTCCACCGCAATGCGCTCCGCGCCCCACGCATAGCCGCCCATGCCCATGAGGCCGGGCGTGGACAGGCCGCGCTGCCGGCGCGCGATCCAGTCGCCGATCAGCGGAAAGCGAACCGGATCCGCGTCGATATAGAGGCGGAGCTTGTCCACCGCGGTCGCCACCACGAGGCGCGAACGCAGGATCTCGATCTCGCCCGCCGTGACGGACTTCACCTGAAACAGGCTCGAGACGTTGGCCACGAGGTTGCCGCCGGCCGCCCCGTCGGTGCTGTCCTCCACCTGCAGCATGATGTCCGCGCGATAGACCGGCGGCGCCAGCACGGCATACAGCACGCCCAGGACGATGAACGCCGCGGCAATGGCCGCCACGAGGCGGCGGGATTCGAGAATGGTGTCGAGGTAGGCGCCCAGATCCACCTCGTTCGAGGTCATCTGCGGCAGCGTCATGGGAAGGTCTGGCTTCATGGGCTGAGAGAGCGTGGCGGTGCGCGAAGGGAGGCTGGAGGTCATGCCGGGTGCCGTTCAGTCCAGCGTGCGGATGCGCCGCACCCAGTCGTCGACGCCCCGCGCGATGTCATCCAGGCACGCGGCAAACACCGCGCGGCTCTTGCGATATGGGTCGGCGATATCGAAGTCTCCGTGCTCGCCCAGGCGGAACACCTTGCCGCGCGTGGCCACGCTCATGGTCTCGACCGTGCGGCGCTGCGCGCGGTCCATGACGAGAATGAGATCGGCCTCGGAACACATGCGGGCCGTGAGCGCATGGGCGCGGTGATGGTGGAGATCGATGCCGCGTTGCCCGAGCAGATCGATGGCGATGCCATCGGCCGGATGGCCGACCAGCGCCGAGATGCCCGCCGAGCGAATCGAGAGCGCGCCGAGCTGGGTGCGCAACAGCGCTTCGGCCATCGGGCTCCGGCAGATATTGCCGATGCAGACCACGAGGACGCGCTCGATCATCGGACACCTCCGATGCGCGTGCCCGTGTACACCGAGTTGACCGACGGCAGCAGCAGGCTGATCAGGCGGTTCCAGCGCACGAGCCCCGTGGTATCGACGTACACGACGTCGCGCGCCTGGAGGTCGAATCGCTCGGCAAGCGCGAGCGCGAATGGCGACTTGCTGTCGAGCCTGAAGATCTGCGGGGACTCCGCGCGGTTGCCCGCGCGCATGATGTAGATGGCGTTCGGCGCGGCGGTATCCCCGCGCACGCCGCCGGACTCGCCGAGCGCCTCGCTCAGCGTAAGGCGGCCATCGTTGCGCATCGGTACGCTGCGCGGCTGTAGCACCTCACCCGCCACCGTGACCTTGAAGTTCTCGCGCGGCAGCACGCGCACGATATCGTCGTTACGCAGCAGGACCGATCCCGGATTGATATCGTTGGCGACCATCTCCGGCAGGCTCAGCGTGTAGCTGCGGCCCGCGCGGCTCAGCACGATGCGGCTCTCGTCGCCGGTTTCCGCGGCCCCGCCTGCAGCCGCGAGGGCGGCCGGCAGCGTCATCGGCACACCCGTAATCGGCACCATGCCGGCCTGTCTGACTTCGCCCGCCAGGTATACACGCTGGCTCAGATAGGCGCCCACGCGCACGGTCACCTGCGGCCGCTTGATGAACGGCGTCAGGCGCTGCGTGACGATGGACTGGATCTCGATCTCGGTCTTGCCCGCGACCTGCACCAGACCCGCGTAGGGCAACTGGATCTCGCCGCTCGCGCTGACCATGTACCCGGACAGCGGCGGTGCCGAACCGGCCTGCGTCGGCAACGTGATGCCCGACGGTCCCACCGTGTAGGTAAGGTTCGGCGCAATGAGCTCCGGATGATCCCAGATGGTGATGGACAGCACGTCGTTGGGCCCCACGCGATAGGCGGACGGCGTGGCCGCGAGCGCCGCGTAGTGCTGCAGGATCTCCGTGCGTTGCGCGGCCGCCTGCTCGCCCTGCTGCCGCACGAGCGTGGGCGTGATCTGGGTGATCTCCGGCGTCGCATCGGGCGCGTTCGGGTCGATGGCGCGGTCGCGCGCGTCGCCGGATACCTGCATGCCCGGTATCTGCGCGCAAGCGGAGATCAGCGCGGCGGCCAGCACGATGCCGGCCCGCCGCGACAACTTGGCGGAAGCGTTCAATTGGATTTCCCCTCGAATTCGCGTGTCTTGCGGATCAATGGCCGGCCATTGCCGCCGGTCCTTGCCGCGTTGTTCGTTGGTGTGCCGCCCTGCCGGGTCCGGTACGGATTCAGTAGGCGTTGGCTCCCGTGAAACCCTTGCACAGCGTCATCCAGACGATGCGCATGTCGAGCCATAGCGACCAGTGCTGCATGTAATAGAGATCGAAGTACAGGCGGTCCGCCATCTTCTGCACCTGCTCGGTCTCGCCGCGGCAGCCGTTGACCTGGGCCCAGCCCGTGATGCCAGGCTTGACGCGGTAGCGCAGCATGTAACCCTTGAGCAGCGACTTGTATTGATCGTCGTGCTGCACGGCATGGGGACGCGGCCCCACCACCGACATTTCGCCGCGCATGACGTTGATGAACTGCGGCAGTTCGTCGAGGCTCGTGCGGCGCAGGAACCTGCCCAGCGGCGTGATGCGCGCATCGTTGCGCCGCGCCTGCGTGACCGTGCCGGCCGCTTCGGCGTGCACGACCATCGAGCGGAACTTGTAGATCTGGAACTCGCGCCCATCGATGCCCTTGCGCGTCTGGCGGAAGAACACCGGTCCCGGCGAGGTGGCCTTGATCGCGAGCGCGATCAGCAGCATCAGCGGGCTCAGGCAGATTAGCGCGGCGGCCGAGAACAGGCGGTCGAACACGGCCTTGAAGAACACCGCTTCGCCCGAACCCGGCGATGCGACGAGGTTGATCGCGGGCGCGCCGAGCAGCTCCGACACCTGCGCGGACTTCGGCACGAGGTTGCGGACGTTGGGCAGGAAGCGGATGTTGACGAAGTCGTGCTCGAACTCGCGCAGCACGTCGCCGATCGCGCGTTCCTCGTGCATCGGCAGCGCGAGCCACAGCTCCTTGACGCGCTGCTGCCGCACGCGCCGCGCGAACGCCGGCAGCGAGTTGTACACGGGCAAGCCCGACGCCGCGGCGCCGGACACGGCGCGCGCATCGAACACGCAGACCGGTACCCACCCCGCATTGGCGTGGGTCTGCAGCCGTTCGATCAGGCTCCTGCCATGTTCGTTGCAGCCGACGATCGCCACGTAACGCGTGTCGAAGCCCCGGCTGCGCAGCACGCGCATGATGCCGTAGGCCACCATGCGCAACACCACCATGGACACCCACGACAGGCCGTACCAGCCCACGTACCAGGCCGCCGGCTCGTCGTTCGCGCGGTGGAACAGCAGTGCGAGGGCGTAGCCCGCGAGCAGCGCGGAGGACCAGCCCAGTGTGAGACGGAACACGAGTTCCGTCATCGATCGGCCGCGCCACGATTGATAGACGCCGAAAGCAGGCATCATCAGCGCGCCCAGGCACGTCACCATGCCCGCGAACGCACTGGGCCACGCGCTCCAGCCCGCCATCGATCCGAGTCCACGGTAGGCGGCCATTGCCCCGAGCGCGACGCAGAACATGTCTGCCATGCGCGCAGCCAGCTCTGACGATACGACAGGCACGCTGTCGTATCGCGGATCTCCCGATACCATGATGTTCCCTGTTCCCTGCAGTGGCCGTCTCTGCGTCCGCGCGGCCCTTAACCTGCGTGCTGCACCGGTACGCCTTTTTCGTCGACGCTGCCGGCCCTGCACACTCCCCTTCAGTCCGCCGCTTGCCTGCCGGGGAGCGTGCGAGCGCGCCCTCGTGCGGCGAATCTGACAGGGAACCCTTGCGCAACTAGCATGCCCACGGGTGCCACACGTTGGAGGGGTACGGCCCACGGAGGGGCCTCGGGGAAATAACTCGTTGATTTATCGCGACTTATCGTGCGGTAGCGCACACAGTCGCGCCACGCGGGAGGAGACGATGCGGCGAAACGTCGGGGAATGTGTGTTCCGTGTCACGTAACAAATCGAAGGAACAAGGAACACCAGCGCGGAACATGAGCGCCGAACACTACCGGTAGCGGTCAGCGGCGGAACCAGAGTATCGATAGCGTACCGGCGATCACCAGCAGCAACACCGATGCCGCCGCGAACAGCGCGCTGACCTCGGTCTCCTTGCGCTCGAGCGCGAAGCGCGCCGTGAGCTGCCGGTACACCTTGCTGAGATCGGACGCCGAGCCCGCCTGGAAATATTCGCCGCCCGTCATCGTCGCCACCGCGCGCAGCGCGGGTTCGTCCAGCTGCATGAAGTAGGACAGGCTGTTGTCGCCGCCCGTCACACCCTGCGGCGAACCGAAGCCCACGGTGTAGACGCGGACGCCGCGCTGCGCGGCCATGCGCGCGGCCTCGATCGGATCGGGGCCCGTCGTGCGCCGCCCGTCGCTGAGCAGGATGACCGCGCCGTGACGGTACGAACCCGGTTCCGCCGGCGGCCGCTGCTGCTGGCGCTTGCGTGCCGCATCGGCGGCCGCGGCTTCGTCGAGCGAGCCGGGGCGGCTGCCGCGCTCCCATGCGCCGTTGAACAGGATGTTTTCGAGGTCGATTCCATCGTCCGGAAACAGCACGGCCAACGCCTGGATCAAACCGCTGCCGGTCGCGGTCCCACGCTGTAGCTGGAACCGGTCCAGCGCATCGAGCATGTCCTGGCGGTTGTTCGTCGGCGGCTGCACGACGGTGGCCGTCGTGGCAAAGGTCACGATGCCCAGCCGCACGCTGGCGGGCAATCCGACGATGAGATCGCGCGCGGCCTGCTGCGCGGCGACGATACGCGAAGGCGCGACATCGGTCGCCTCCATGCTGCGCGAGGTATCGACGGCCAATACCAGCGTGAGCACGTCAGCGGGCAATGTCACGGTTGCGCTGGGCCGCGCGCACGCAAGAATCGCGGCGGTCAGTGCAAACAGAAAAAGCAAGGGTGGTATGTGCCGCCGCAGACGTTGGCGGGGACCTAATGCAGCGCGCGGTAGCGCTAGACTGGCATAAAGGAGCGCGATCTTTTTCCGCCGCGCGAGCAGATAGACGTAGGCGGCTGCCAGCAACGGGAGCGCGAGCAGCAACCAGAGCATTTGCGGCCAGATAAACTGCATGCCCTGCTCCTTGGCGCGTGGACAAGAGGATGTTACTGTATTTTTGAAAGCGGTACGGGACGTCGGAGGCTGCAATGAAGCGGGTGACGATCTACGGATGGATCTCGGTGGCGATCGCACTGGTGTTTGCAGCCGGTGTGGGGACCGTCTGGCTCGTGCAGCCCAAGCCGCGCGTGCTCACGCAGGCGGACATCGACGCGGCCGTCCTGCACACGCTGACGACGAAGAGTCTGCCGTCGCGCACGGCCCGCGCGGCCGAGGCGGTGCGCGAGTCGGTGGTCGAGATTCGCGGCTATTCCCCCTCCGAGAAAACGCTGGCTGCGGCTTCCGCGCCCAATGCGCCCAACGGTTCCCCCAAGAACGCGCCCAAGGACGATCCGAAAAAACGCAAGGCCGAGAAGAAGGATCCGGCGCAGGATCGCGCGGGCAAGTCCGCGAAGCCGCCCCCGGCCGGACTCTCGCGTCCCGATGAACTCGCGAAGGATCCCGCAAGGGATGCGACGAAGGATCCCACCGGCGGCAAGGACAAATCCACGGACCGCCGCAAGGATGCGACGGGCCCCAAGGGCGCGCCCGCCGGCGACGACGAGCCGAGCCACATCGGGTCGGGCGTGGTCGTGACCGAGAGCGGCACCGTCATCACCAACTATCACGTCGTGGCGGGCGCAAGGCGCCTGGAGGTGCGCTTTCACGACGGTTATGTGGCCGAGGCCACAGTCGTGCAGGCGATTCCCGAAAAAGACCTCGCCATCGTCAAGCCGATGTCGATTCCCGACGACCTGCCCGCCGCCACGCTCGGCTCCAGCCGCGATCTCGCGCCGGGCTCGGAAGTGGTCGCGGTCGGCTTTCCGTTCGGCATCGGCCCTTCCGTCTCGGCCGGCGTGGTGTCGGGGCTCGATCGCGAGTTCATCTCGCCGGACAGCAAGGTCAAGCTCGACAAGCTCATTCAGTTCGACGCGGCGGCGAATCCCGGCAATTCCGGCGGCCCGCTGGTCAACATGAACGGCGAGGTCGTCGGTATCGTCACCGCCATCCTCAACCCCAGTCAGAGCGGCACCTTTATCGGCATCGGTTTTGCCATCACGATCGAGAGTGCGGGCGGTTCCCTTGGATCTTCTCCTTTCTGATCTCCTTTCCCAAGACGCGGAGGCCTATGAACGATCAAGCCCGTGGTGCTGCGGACAGCGCCAACATGATGGAGCGCCTGCTGTTCGAGGTGAAACGCGTCGTGGTCGGTCAGGACCACTTTCTGGAGCGCGTGCTCGTGGCCATGCTCGCGGGCGGCCACCTGCTCGTGGAAGGGGTGCCGGGGCTCGCGAAGACGCTCACAGTGAATACGCTCGCGCGCACGATGAGCGGCACGTTCAAGCGCATCCAGTTCACGCCGGACCTGCTGCCGGCCGATCTGATCGGCACGCGCATGTACAACCAGGGCACGGGCGAGTTCTCGACCGTGCGCGGCCCGGTGTTCGCCAACCTGCTGCTGGCCGATGAAATCAACCGCGCGCCGGCCAAGGTCCAGAGCGCGCTGCTCGAGGTCATGCAGGAGAAGCAGGTCACCATCGCCGGGGAGACGCATCGCGTGCCCTCGCCGTTCCTCGTGATGGCCACGCAGAACCCGATCGAGACGGAAGGCACGTATCCGCTGCCCGAAGCGCAGGTGGACCGCTTCATGATGAAGGTGCTGGTCGGCTACCCGAGCGAGGAAGAGGAGGTGGTCATCGTCAATCGCGTGACGGGGCCGCGCATCAACGTCGGCGCGATCGCCACGCCCGAGGTGCTTGCCGATCTGCAGGAAGAGTGCCGCCGCGTCTACGTGGACCCGGGACTGATCCAGTACGCGGTGCGCGTGGTCGCGGCCACGCGCAAGCCCAGCGCCTACGGGCTGGAGGACATGGACCGCTACGTGACCTTCGGCGCGAGCCCGCGCGCGACCATCGGCCTTATCGAAGGTGCGCGCGCGCTGGCCTACCTGCGCGCGCGGCACTACGCATTGCCCGAGGATGTGATCGACCTCGTGCCCGACGTGCTGCGGCACCGCCTTGCGCTGTCGTACGAAGCCATGTCCGACGGCGTGACCGCGGACCAGCTGATCGCGCGCATCCTGCAGGTGCTGCCCGTCCCCGAACGTCCGCTGGAATCCCATGTTCGGGCGGCTGCGCGGTAAGCGCCAGCGCGGTGCCGACACCGCGCCCCCGATCGATCCGCCGGTACCGCAGGCGACCGAGCGCGCCGGACTCGGTTCGGGCCATACCGATGCGCTCGTGCGGCGGCTCGAATGGACCGTCGTGCGGCGGCTCGACGGACTGCTGCAGGGCGACTACCGGACGCTGTTCCGCGGCTTCGGCCTCGACCTCGCCGATCTGCGCGAGTACCAGCCCGGCGACGACGTGCGCCATATCGACTGGAACGTGACCGCGCGCCTGCAGGTGCCGCACGTGCGCGAGTTCCAGGAAGACCGAGAGGTGTCCGTCTGGTTTCTGCTCGATCTGAGTGGGTCCGTCGGCTTCGGTTCGGGCGAGGTCAGCAAGCGCGACCTGCTCAGCGATTTCACGACCGTGATGGGACTGCTGCTGACGCGCTACGGCAACCGCGTCGGTGCGGTGCTCTATGGCGGGTCGGGCGCGAAAGGCGGGACTAAGGACGGGCGCAATCCGGCCGCCGCATCGGTGATCCCCGCCCGCGCGGGGCGCCGTCATCTGCTCCATATGATCGACCGCATGCACGCGACCCCGGCCGCGTCGCCAGGCGACACGCAACTGCGCGATCTGCTCGATCGCGCGCGCGGTGTCGCCACCCGGCGCTCGGTGATGTTCGTCGTGTCCGATTTCATCAGCACGCCCGGCTGGCAGGCGGCCCTCGGCACGCTTGCGCGCCGCCACGAGGTGGTGGCCGTGCGGCTCGTCGATCCGCTCGAGACGGCAATGCCCGATCTCGGCCTCGTGGTGTTGCAGGACGCCGAGACCGGCGAGCAGATGTTCGTCGACACGCACGACCCGGCCTTTCGCAAGCGCTTTGCGGAGGCGGCCGAAGCGCGCGAAGCGGAACTGCGACAGGGATTTGCCCGCGCGGGCGTCGCCTGCCTGACGCTCTCCACGTACGCGCGGCTCGACCTCGCACTGCTGCATTTCGCGCGCCAGCAGCAGCACCGGCAGAGCGCGAGCCGCGCCGCCGCCGAGTCGCTGGTCAAGGGAGCCGTGTAATGGATGCGATGGACCGCCTTCCGGTACTCAGCTTCCTGTGGCCCAGCCTGCTATGGCTGCTTGCGCTCGTGGTCCTGCTCGCGGCCGGCTACGTGTGGCTCGACCGGCGCCGGCGACGGACGGCCATTGCCTATCCCGCGCTGAAGACGATCGGTGTCGTGGCCAGGTCCGGCGCGGGATGGCGGCGCCATGTGCCGCCCGTGCTGGCGCTGCTCGCGCTGACCTCGCTCGTCGTGGCCATCGCGCGGCCGCAGGCCATCATGACGCTGCCCTCGCGCATCGAAACCGTCATCCTCGTCATCGACCTGTCGGGCAGCATGCGCGCGCAGGACATCAAGCCAAGCCGCATCCGCGCCGCGCAGCAGGCGGCCAAGGTTCTCGTGGATGCGCAGCCCGCGCGCGTGAGCACGGGTGTGGTCGCCATGGCGGGCACCGCCGCGCTCGCGCAGGCGCCCAGCCGCAGGAAGGACGAAGTCACGACGGCCATCGACAAGCTGCAGCCGCAGGGCGGCACCGCGCTCGGCAATGGGCTGCTTATCGCACTCACGGCATTGCTGCCGCAACTGAACAACGACGCAGCGCGCATGCTCAGCGACGACGATGACGCGATTCCGGTTCGCAAGCCGCGATCGGGCAACAACGCGGCGGACAACAATGGCGCGCCGCCTTCCGAAACCGCGCAGCCCGGCTCCTATGCGGCGGGCGCCATCGTGCTGTTCTCCGACGGCGAGAGCAATGCGGGACCCGCCGCGCTGCAGGCCGCGCAACTCGCGGCCGAGAATGGCGTGCGCATCTACACCGTGGGCGTCGGCACCACCGACGGCGTGGTGCTGAAGGTCGATGGCCTCTCCTCGCGCGTCAAGCTCGACGAGCAGGCGCTGAAGCAGGTGGCCGATGCCACCGATGGACAGTACTTCCGGCTGGAGGATGCGAGCAAGCTGACCAAGGTGTACGAGGCGCTGCACGCGAAGCTGTCGCTGGGCAAGCGCGACCAGACCGAAGTCACCGCGTTCTTCGCGGCATTCGGCGCCCTGCTCGCGACCATCGCGGGCATGCTGTCGCTATGGTGGTTCGGGCGCGTGCTGTAGTACACCTTTGTAGTCGGCCTGACGTCAATGCAGCATCAGCGCCACGTTGCGCTCGGCGAGCGCGGCAATCGTGCGCGAAGGATTGAGGCCGAGCGCGCGCGGCACGATCGCGCCATCCATCACGTATAGCCCGTCATAGCCGAACACGCGTCCGCGCGCATCGACGACGCCCTCCGCGGGCGACATCCCCATATTGCAGCCGCCCAGCGGATGCGGCGTCACGAGGTTGCGCAGCACGGTCCATGTCGGCGGCACCAGCGGCTTGCCGCCGGTTGCCTCCGACAGCATCCGGTGCGCGGCGATCATGCCCTCGATGACCGGCTCCGAACCGCGATACGACCACGACAGGTTCAGCCCGCGCCGCCACGGCGCATACCATTTGCGACGCAATAGCAGCTGTCCGTCGCCGGGCTCCAGCGCCTGGCCGAACCACGGCATCATCGTCTCGAGCGGATCGCCATCGGAAATCATCTCGCCCAGCTCGCGCCAGAACCGGCGCAGCTTGCCGCGCGGATGCCTGCGCAGACGGTCGCGTATGACGTTTCCCGCGACATCGGGCACGCCGCCGTCCTCGACGAACAGCGACTGTTCCCCGGGCCCCGCGCGATCGAGCAGATCGATCACGCAGGAGATGGTGATCCCGTGCGAGGGAGAGACCCGCCGATTGGGGTAGAACGCCGGCGTAACGAAATCCCCGTTGTGCGCCCAGCCATGGCCCAGCCTCGGCGACAATCCCGGCAGCGTGCGATGCTCGTCACGGCAGCGCAGCAACAGCTCGGTGCTGCCGATGGAGCCCGCGGCGATCAGCACGTTCGAGCCCGTGACGCTGCCGGGTATCCGCGCATGCGTCTCCACATCCAGCTGCTCGAACTGCACACGCCACCCGCGCGCAAGCGGTTCGAGCCTGTGTACGAGGTGCAGCGGCCAGATTTCCGCGCCATACGTTCTGGCGACGGCAAGATAGTTGAGGTCGAGCGTGTTCTTCGCGCCGACCTGGCAGCCGATATCGCAGTTGCCGCAATGCACGCACGTACCCTGCGTCTTGCCATGCGCGTTGACGAACGGCACCGAATGGCGATCGTCGCGCGCATCGGGAAGATTCGGCGACCACGTCGGCGAGAAGCTCACCGCGACCGGCAGCTTGCGGAAGCGATCGCCCCAGCCGCAGCGCTCCGCCGCCTCGCGCATCAACAGCTCGCGCGCGCTTTCCTGCCCCACGGGAACGGTCTGCACGTCGAGCATGCGACCCACCTCCTCGTAGTAGGGCCCCAGCGCCTCGTACGTGATCTCGGGCGGCCATCCCTGCAGGAAGACTTCGGGCTTCGCCTCGACCGACACGTTTGCGTAGATCAGCGAGCCGCCGCCGACGCCCGCGCCCGCGATGACCCATACGTCGCGGAACGTGCGCAGGTCCGCCCATCCATTGAAGCGATGCGGCAGCGACTGGTCCCACAGCCACGGCGCATCCAGGCCGCGTGGGTAGGTACCGGGCGACCACTCGCGTCCTCGCTCCAGCACCAGCACCTTGCGTCCGGCCTGTGCGAGCCGGCAGGCCGATACCGCGCCGCCGAACCCGCTGCCGATGACGATTGCGTCGTAGTCGCATGCATTCATGATGGCGCCCGGTTGGATGGCGTGCGGGGAATCTCGATCGGCGGCTCGATCAGATGCAGGCTCCTGGCCGGCACGGGCTCGCCATGCGCGGGGGCGAAGCGCGGCCCGTGATCGCCGGGCTGCACGCGCAGCCGCCATGTTCGCTTGACGTGCGTCAGGACCTTTGCGCCGCGGCCCAGTGTCCATCCCCGGCAGACGCGCTCGAGCTTGAGCGGGTATATGGTCAGCCTGTCGTCCTCGAAGTGCATGCGCAGAAAACACTTGTAGTCTTCGATACGCTGCGACGAGAACACTTCCTCGGCATGCAATCCCCATGCGCGGTTGGTCAGCACCATCCACACGCCGAACAGCAGCCCCCCGAGCGTGCTGCCGAGTACCAGCGTCTCGATGACGAAGACGCCGACCTGCCTCAGGTCGTCCGCGTCGAGTCCGAGGTGATGCAGGTTGACGCGTCCCATCAGCCAGAGCAGGCCCACGGCAAGCCCGAAATGCAGCAGACCGTGCACGGCGCCGGCGAAGAACGCGAAACCTGTCGCCCGCTTGACGCCCGACGCCGACAGCGCGCCGCATCCGCCGACGATCGCCAGCATGTACACCACCGACGAAGGGCTATGGGCGACGGCCCAGAACAGTTGCCGCCAGGTCTCGCACGCATTGCCGAGAGACGGCGGCAGGTCGGCCAGCACCTCCATCACGCTGCGGCCGCCTCGCATCGGGCTCGGCACCTTGCTCGCGCTCTGCACCATCCAGATCCACAGCAGATACAGCACGGCGAGCACACCGCAGAACGACAGGTTGCGCGTGGGAAGACGCCACGCATGGTCGCGCAGCCGCTCGGAGGTCGGCTTGTCCGGATAGATCGCCGCCAGCGTGTAATGCTGCTTGATGCCGGCCACGGTAATCGGCTTGGGCGGATCGGGCAGCGCATGCGTGCCGTGCACGAATGCGCCACCGCCGCCGCACGTAATGCGCTGCGGGGCGCCCGAGCCCGCGCGCGGCGCAAAGCGGGCATAGTGATGCGAATCGCCGGCCAGCACGAGCACGAGATGCTCGCCGAGCAGGACCTCGATTTCGCGCAGGCTCCGGAAGCGCGGCGTCAGCGTTTCGATCGACGGCAGCGCCTTGCGTCCTTCGCGTTCGACACGCTCGGCTTCATCCACCCAGCTCGGCTCGGGCGTGCACACCACGACGCGATCGCCGGGCAGCAGCGCCTTGTGCATCGCGTTGAAGTAATCGCGCTGCGGTCGATCGATGGCCGACTCCAGTTGCAGATCGAGCCCCCACACCCACCAGCCGGGCCGCACCTTGAGCGCGTAGTAGCTCGTGCGCTGCTTCGTGACCCATCGGCCCACGGGCTTGCCATTGCAGAACAGCTGCGCAAACCCGCGCAGACCGTCGTACCAGTCATGATTGCCCGGTGTGGCCAGCATCCATGGCGCGTCCGGGATTGCGATGGGTGCCTCGGGATCGCTCGTCGCCGCATCGGAGACGGGCGCGGGCGATGCGGCGCGAAAAGGGTCGAGGAAGCGTGTCCGGTAGCCATTGCGCGCGGGCGTCGGATAGACCTGATCGCCACCGAGCAGCAATACGCGGCCGGCGGGGAGCGTGCGCGGTGGCGCCTGGTCGAGCGTGACCGGCTGGCTCACGCACAGGGCCATCGAGTACGTGGAATCCCAGCCGTCGCCGGTATCGGCCAGATAGTCGATCCATACGCCATCGTCCGTGCCCGCGCCGCCCGCGGGCACCTCGAGCGGCGGATTGCTGGCAAGCGGCATGAGCGCGGCCTGCACCTCGCGAGGGTCCGCAAAGGCGCCCAGCGTCGTTGCCACGGCCGTGCGCAACGCCGTGCGTGCGAGCTGCAGCGGGCCAAGCCAGTTGACCATCGGCTCGCGCGTGTAGAGCTCGACGCGGCCGGCGCGCTCATCGACACCAGCGGCACCCGCCGGTGCTACGACCTTGCGAACCTCGATCGATTCGTCAACCACCGGACGGCCCCCCAGCGACTCATCGCGTCAACTGCACCGTGGATGGTGTGATTCATAGTGTATGGCGCGCGAAATTGCAAACCGCGCGCGGGCCGGGGCCGCGCGCGGACAGGACTGGGACGTCAGATGCTGATGCCTGCGTCAGGCGCGTCCGTCAGCCAAACTCGGCCGTCGAATACGCCACGCCGTCGCGGCCCGGATCGGCGCCGCCCTCGAGCATGGCGCCCGCGATACGGATCGCATGCACCCACGCGATGGTGTAGTTGTACGGGTTGCGAATGACCTCGTAGCCGATCTGCTCGAGCTCCCGCGCGACGGCGCGCGGAATGCGATTGCTGATATCGATCGCATTGCTCGTCGACGAGAAGCGCGGTGCCGAGACGGCCTGCTGCATCGGCATGCCGAAGTCCACCACGTTCATGATCGCCTGCAGCACGCCCATCGCGATCTGCGTGCCGCCGGGCGCGCCGAGCACGATCTCGGGCTTGCCGTCGCGGAAGACGATGGTCGGGCATGACGACGTGAACCGCCGTTTGCCCGGGGCGATGCTGCCCGCGCGGCCAGGCCGCGGATCGAAGACGCCCATGCAGCCGTTGTAGAGGAAGC
Organism: Cupriavidus sp. OTU4054; assembly: GCF_038440175.1. Taxonomy (NCBI): domain Bacteria; kingdom Pseudomonadati; phylum Pseudomonadota; class Betaproteobacteria; order Burkholderiales; family Burkholderiaceae; genus Cupriavidus; species Cupriavidus sp. OTU4054. The sequence continues at coordinate 146,569 of NZ_JASATF010000012.1, read as the reverse complement.
CCAGCCCGTCGGTAATCGCGCCGGAGGGCATGGCAAGCGAATGCGTCAGCGACACGCAGTTGCCATCGCGATCGACCACCGACAGATGCGTGGTATCGCGCGGCACCACGTGGCCCGGGTTCACGCGCGTGACGGCAACACGCTCGCCCGCGCGCACCGCGGCGGCCGTGCGGTCCGCGCGCGCATCGGACAGCAGGTCCGCGAGCGGCACGTCCACGAACGCCGGATCGCCGATATGCAGGTCCTTGTCCACGGTCGCCTGCTTCATGACCTCGCAGACGATGCGCATGTACTCGGGCGAGTTGTGCGCGATGGCGCCGAAGTCGAAGCGCTCCAGCGCATGGAGCATCTCCAGCAGCATCGCGCCTCCACCGGGCGGCTGGTTCGTGGTAACGACGCGGTCGCGATAGCGGCCGACCAGCGGCTTCTGGCGAATGACGCGATAGTCCTCGAGGTCCTTGCGCGTGAGCAGGCCGCCGTGCGCGCGCATGTCGGCATCGATGGCCTCGGCGATGGCGCCGCGATAGAACGTATCGGCACCGCCACGCGCAATCTCTTCCAGCACGCCGGCAAAGTCCCTGTTGACCACAGGCATGCCGATGGTCTTCGGCAGACCATCCTCCTTGCAGTACAGCGCCCGGCCCGATGCACTATAGGCCAGCCGCTCCCGATTGCTCGCGCGGCCCAGCGTGGCATCGTCGTTCCAGAACGAATACATGCCCGGCCGCACAAAGTAGCCGTCGCGCGCCCATGCGATCGCCGGGGCGACCACTTCCGCCCACGGCAGGCGGCCGTGGGCGGCATGCATCGCCTCCAGCCCGCGCAGCGTGCCCGGCGTGGCGATGGACTGGTAGCCGATATCGTTGACGCGGTCCTTGATGAAGAAGCCGAAGCCGTCGCGGGCCTCGCCTTCCAGCATGTCCGCCCACATGTCGGCCCGCGCGCTGCCCGGCGCCGTCGCATGGAAGTCGAAGTATTCGTGCACGCCGCCCTCGGGCTTGTACACCACGCCGGTGCCGAAGCCCGCGATACCGCACATCAGGGGATCGACCACGGTCTGCGCCAGCGCGCAGGCGACGGCCGCGTCGACGGCATTGCCGCCGGCCTTGAGGATCTCGATGCCCGATTCGGCCGCTTCCGGCTGCGGGCATACCACCATTCCAGTGTCGTACATGATCGGTCGTCCGTTCCCGGTTGGCCTCAATTGGCCTTGAAGTCGATGTTCGCGATGGCGTCCTGCAGCTTGGCGGTATCGCGCGCGGTCAGTTGCATCAGACGTTCGCGCGCACCCGGCATCGCGACCACCTGCATGGCCTTGAGCTTGTCGAGCGCGGTCTTGTCCGCGAGAAAGCGTTGCGTGGCGGCATGCAGGCGCGTCAGCACCTCGGCGGAGGTGCCCGCCTTTGCCGCCACGCCCATCCAGCCGAGGTCGTCGAATCCGACGAGGCCCAGTTCGGCGGCGGTGGGCACATCGGGCAGGTCGGGCGTGCGCTTCGGCGCGAACTGCACGAGCGGCACGAGCTTGCCCGCGCGGATCTGCGGCATCGCCGAGCCCAGCACCGGCGCCATGATCTGCGTCTGTCCACCGACGGTGGCCACGATGCCATCCGGCTCACCCTTGTACGGGATATGCGTCAGCCGGATGTTCTGGTTCTTCTGGAACAACTCCACGACGACGTGCGTGGAATTGCCCGCGCCAGAGGAGGCGAAGTTGATCGCGCCCGGATTCGCCTTGGCGGCGGCGATCAGGTCCGCGAGCGTGCGGTAACCGGTCTGGGGGTTGGCGACGAGTACGAACGGCACGGTGGTCAGCACGGCCACGGGCGCGAAGTCCTTCTCGGGGGAATAGCTCAGCGGCGCGTAGGCAAACTTGTTCAGCACCATCTGCGACACGCCGGCGAGGAACAGCGTGCAGCCATCGGCAGGCTGGGACAGCACGTACTTGGCCGCGATGACGCCGCCCGCGCCCGCGCGGTTCTCCACCACCAAGGGCGTGCCGATGTCGCGCCCGACGTTCTCTGCCCACATGCGCGCGAGCGTATCGGTGCTGCCACCGGCCTGCTGCGACACCACGAGCCGGATCGGCCGCGTGTTACCGGGTTCTCCGCAGGCCCATCCGGCCGCCGATGCACCCATAGCGAGCACCGTCGCCAGCAGTTTCCCCAGAATGGAGATTTTTCTCATGTCGTTTCCCTCGTGGTCGGTCTGATTTTCGATTGCGCTGTGGCCGCAGGCGCGACAATATTGGCGTGGCCGCCACGGAACGGCCAGTGAAATGTTCCGAACCATGTATGAGCAAATACTCATGGATCAGTCGCCCGACACCGTGGCGTGGGCCCGGCGCCTGCGCATGCGCCACCTCGAATCGTTCCTGGTACTCAATGAAGCGGGCACGCTGACGCTGGCCGCGGAGCGGCTGCATATGACGCAGTCCGCCGTCTCGCACTGGCTCAGCGAGATGGAAGATCTGGTCGGCGCCAGGCTCGTGCTACGCGGCAAGCGCATGACGCTGACGGCGGCCGGGGAGGCAGTGCGGAAGCTCGCGCTGCGCGTGCTCGGCGAGGTCAGCCGCACCAGCGACGAACTGGTGTCGCTGGCCAAGGGCGATGTGGCGCGGCTGCATATCGGCAGCGTGACGGCGGGTGTGGCGCATCTGATCCCGCGGGCGATCCTCGCCTTTCAGGCACGGCACGCCGACGTGGCGTTCCAGGTCACCGAGGGGACGTTCAACGTATTGCTGGGCAGGCTCGAGGAGCGCGAATACGACCTGATCGTGGGCTCCATCGATGCGCGCGCGTATGGGCCCCACCTCGAACACGAGGTGCTCTTTGCCGACGACATCGCCATCGTCGTCAGCCCGGATCACCCGCTCGCCCAGGCGACAACGGTATCGTGGAGCGAGCTGTACCAGTACGCATGGGTGATGCCGCCCCGCGAGACGCTGATGCGCGTGCGGCTCGACACCACGTTGCTCGAACGTGGCGGGGCGGGCATCAAACCCAGCGTCGAGACGGGCTCCGTCGTCGTGCTCGAGTCCGTCCTGCGCGGCAGCACCTATATCGGCGTCTGCTCGGCCGCCATCGCCCGGCACCTGACCGGCCTCGGCCTCGTCACCACGCTGCCCATCGCCGACGTCGGCTCGTTCGGCCCCGTGGGCGCGGTCTGGCGCCGTGGCGGCCAGAACGAGACGATCGCGAATTTCCTGGCGCTGCTGCGGGCGGAGGCGTCGCTAAGGTGACAGCACGTCCCGAATGCGCGCGAGTGCCGAGAGCGTATGTTCGAGGTGCTCGCGCATCGCGTCCGATGCTTCCGCGTTGCGCCCGTGTTCCAGCAGCGAGAGGATATGCAGATGCTGCCGCGCATGCGCGGCATAGCGCGCGCGGTCTCGCATCGAGCGGTACGACAGCAGCCGGCGCACGCGATTGACGCGCCGGATGGCGTCGATGAAGAACGCGTTGCCCGAGGCCTCCACCAGCGCTTCGTGAAAGCGCACGCCGCGATCGTGCAACTGGTCCGCGGTGTCGGTCTCGATGCCGCCATCGAGCAGATGCTGCTCGGCCGCGCGCAGCCGTTCGAGCGTGCGTGGGTCCAGCGCGTAGCCCGGTTCCAGCAGCGCGGCGGGTTCAAGGGCGAGCCGCATGCGGTAGGACTGCAGCAGCGAATCCGGCGTGGTCAGCATCGTCGAGAACTGCCAGCCATAACCGGGCTTGCGTTCGCCCCAGCCTTCCTGCGCGATGCGCGTGAGCACGGCGTTCAGTTGCGCGGCCGTCAGGCCGTAGCGCGCGCGCAGGGTCTGCTCCGCGACTTCCATCGGCAATTCGCCGCGCAGCAGATCCTCGGCCACCTGGAAGTAGGCGGCGGTGACGGCGTCCGGCGCCGTGGCCTCGAGCGACGCCACCGGCTGCGCGACGAAGAAGCCGCGATGCTTTTCGCGCGTGACGACGCCCTTCTCGTGCAGCAGCGCCAATGCCTCGTTGACGGGGGAGCGAGAGATACGCAGCCGGTCCGCGAGCATTTGCGCGGGCAGATGCGTGCCCGCAGGCAGACGTTCGGCGTGGATCAGCGCAACGATCTGATTGACGACATGGCTGGCGATCGACCGGTCCTGGCTCATGGCTGGCTCATGGCAATGGTAACGAGGCTGAAGAGGCATGTTGCGCGAGCGTCTTTTGCAGGATCGACGGGATCACGCCGCCATGGCGCAGCAGTTCGACCTCGCGGCGTGTTTCCACGGCCGCGATGGCATGGAACGTTTCCGCGCCGCCTCCCGCACGCTCGATGCGGACCGGTATGGTACCGCGCGGCACGAGCATGTCCGCCTCGGCCCGCACATGCAGGCGGTCGCCGGGCCGGATGGCCAGCGTGTGCGGGTCGATGCCATCGGGCATCCGCAGCGGCAGGATACCCATGCCGATGAGGTTGGAGCGGTGTATACGCTCGAAGCTCGTCGCGAGCACCGCGCGAACGCCGAGCAGCCGCTGGCCCTTGGCAGCCCAGTCGCGCGAGGAGCCCGTGCCGTAACGCGCGCCCGCCACCAGCACCACGGCATCGCCGTCCTGCCGGTAGCGCTGCGCCGCTTCGAAGATCGGCATCACCGCTGCGCTGGGTACGTGCACGGTATGTGCGATGGGCGCATCGGGCTGCAACAGGTTGACAAGCGTGCGGTTGTAGAACGCGGCGCGCATCATCACTTCCCAGTTGCCGCGGCGCGATGCGAAGACGTTGAGGTCGTCGCGATCGTCGCCGCGGCTCACGAGGAAGTCCGCGACGAAGCTATCCTTCGGGATGGCGCTGGCCGGCGAGATATGGTCGGTGGTGACGTCGTCGCCGAGCACGAGCAGCGGCCAGGCCGTGTAATCGCCGAGCTGCGAGCCCCACTGTGCGTCGGTAGCGGCGAATGGCGGACGCCGCAGCGTGGTGGAAGCCTTCCGCCACGGGTAGCGCGGTGCGTCGGTCGCGGGCAATGCGGCCCACGCCGGGTTGCGCGATGCCTCCGCAAACGCCGTGGCGTAGTCGGCGGCATTGGCGCCGGCCGCTAGCGCGGCCGCAATCTCTTCGCGCGTGGGCCACAGGTCCGCGAGGAATACCGGCGTGCCGTCGGCGGCCGTCTGTACCGGTTCAAGCCGCAGGTCGCGCGCCGCATCGCCGGCGAGCGCGAACGCAATGACGAGCGGCGGCGACATGATGAACGCCAGATCGAGGTCGGGATGGATACGGCCCGGGAAGTTGCGGTTGCCGGACAGCATGGCCACGGGCCGTGCCGACCCTTGCGCGATGGCATCGCGCATCGCGGGCGTGAGCGGTCCCGCGTTGCCGATGCAGGTGGTGCAGCCGAAGCCGACGATATCGAATCCCACCGCCGCCAGATCGTCCCGCAGTCCGCTGCGTTCGAGATAGCGCGACGCGGCGGGCGACCCTGGCGCGAGCGATGTCTTGATCCATGGTGCGACCGTGAGCCCGCGCGCGCGGGCCTTGCGCGCGACGATCCCCGCCGCCATCAGCAATGCGGGATCGGATGTGTTGGTGCAACTCGTGATGGCCGCGATCGCGACCGGGTGGGGCGGCATTGCATCGCCGGAGGGACGGTCGGGCGGAAAGGCCGCGAGCGCGCGCGCGGTGTCGCCAAAGGCCAGCAGGTCCTGCGGCCGCCGCGGCCCGGCGACGTGCATGCCGACCGTCGACAGATCGATGTCGATCGTGCGCGTGTACCGGGGAGCCGCGTCCGCGTCGAACCACAGCCCGGTACGCCGCGCATACGCCTGCACCAGCGCGATATGTCCGCTATCGCGCCCGGTGGTACGCAGGTAATCGAGCGTGCGCGCGTCGATGGGAAAAAAGCCCGTGGTCGCGCCATACTCGGGCGCCATGTTCGCGACCACCGCGCGATCGCCGGCGCTCAGCGTGGACACGCCGGGCCCGAAGAATTCCACGAACTCGCCCGAGACGCCGATGGCCCGCAGCCGCTGCGTGACCGTCAGCGCAAGATCCGTGGCCAGCGTGCCCGGTGGCAGCGCATGCGTGAGGCGTACGCCGATCACATCCGGAATCCGCTGCATCACGGGCAGGCCGAACATCACGGTCTGCGCCTCGAGTCCGCCCACGCCCCATCCCAGCACGCCAATGCCATTGATCATCGGCGTATGGCTGTCGGTGCCGATCAGCGTATCGGGCACGGCCCACGTCTCGCCATCGCGCTCGAGGGCGGTGACCACGGTCGCCAGTTGCTCGAGGTTGATCGTATGCATGATGCCCGTACCGGGCGGATGGATCCGCACGCCATGCAGCGCGCGCGATGCCCAGCGCAGAAAGCCGTAGCGCTCGGCATTGCGCCGACATTCGATGCGCAGGTTCTCCGCCGCGGCGTCGCCGCGTGCAAACGCCTCGACGGCGAGCGAATGATCGACCGACACATCGACGGGCAGCGTGGGACGCAGCGAGGACGGGTCGGCGCCTGCTTCCGCCAGCGCATCGCGCATGGCGGCGATGTCCACGAGCGCCGGCGTGCTCGTGGTGTCATGCATGAGCACGCGCCCGGGCTGGAACTCGATCTCGGCCTCGCTGGTGCCGGTCTCCAGCCATCCGGCGATGGCGGCGATGGCCTCCTCGCGCTCGTTGCCGTCCATGTTGCGCGCCACGTTCTCCGCCAGCAGACGCAGCACGACGGGCAGGCGCTGCAAGGCCGGGCCGAGGCGCGCACCGATGTCGATATGGCGGTACGTGCGGCCGTGCACCTCGAAGGTGGCGGTAGGGGCGGCGCGCGGTGCAGGCGAGACGGGTGGCAGATTCATACCTGCCACTTTGCATAATTTCACGTGCAAATGCAATAACGTCGTATACGGGTAGACCCTGATACGCATGCGCTGGCGTCATGCATGCATGCGCAGCGAGCGTTTGTCGCGTCTTCGACGGGCACCTAACATCGGCTGGAGCCTAGTCAAGACTGACGAACGGAGAGAGAAACCCCCATGCAAGCCAGCGCCCCTGCCCGTCGCGCGCCCCCTTCAGCGAGCGCGCCCCCTCATATCGGAGCGAGCCAGCGCCGCCGCGCGATCGTTGCCACCGTCATCGGCAACGGCCTCGAATGGTTCGACTTCACCGTGTACAGCTTCTTCGCGGTCATCATCGCCAAGCTGTTCTTTCCGACCGGCAACGAACTGACGTCGCTGCTGCTTGCCGTGGCCACGTTCGGCGTCGGCTTCTTCATGCGGCCCGTGGGCGGTATCCTGCTCGGCATCTACGCGGACCGCGTGGGCCGCAAGGCCGCGCTGTCGCTGACCATCCTGCTGATGGCGGCCGGCACCACGCTGATCGGCATTGCGCCGACCTATGACCAGATCGGGCTGTTCGCGCCCATGCTGATCGTCATCGCGCGCCTCATGCAGGGCTTCTCCGCCGGCGGCGAGATGGGGGGCGCCACCGCGTTCCTCACCGAATACGCGCCGGAGAACCAGCGTGCCTATTACTCGAGCTGGATCCAGGCGAGCATCGGTGTGGCCGTGCTGCTCGGCGCGGCCGTGGGCACGTTCGTCACCGCGTCGCTGAGTCCCGAAGCGCTGAACAGCTGGGGCTGGCGCCTGCCGTTCCTCATCGGCATGATCATCGGGCCGGTCGGTTACTACATTCGTCATCACCTCGACGAGACGCCGACGTTCCAGGCCGCGACCGACAAGACCGATTCGCCGCTGAAGGAAGTGCTGCGCGATTACCCGCGCCAGACCGCGGCCAGCTTCTCGATGGTGATCCTCTGGACCGTCTGCACGTACGTGCTGCTGTTCTACATGCCGACGTATGCCGTCAAGGTCCTGCACGTGCCGCAATCCACGGGCTTCGTCGCGGGCATGGCCGGTGGCCTCGCGATCATGGTGTTCTCGCCGATCGTCGGCATGATCGCCGACCGTCGCGGCCGCCGCGGCCTGCTGTCGGGTGCCGCCGCGCTGATCTTCGCGCTGGCGTGGCCGATGTTCGTGTACATCAACCACACGCCGGGCCTCGCGTCGCTGCTGGTATTCCAGATCGTGTTCGGCGTGCTCATCGCCACGTACACGGGTCCGATCCTGGCGGCATTCTCGGAACTGTTCCCGGCCAAGGTGCTGTCCACGGGCCTGTCCGTCGCCTATAACCTCGCTGTGACGATCTTCGGCGGCTTTGCCTCGTTCTTCATCACCTGGCTGATCGCCAGCACCGGCAGCACCATGGCGCCCGCGATCTACGTGATGATTGCCGCGGCCATCAGCTTCTGCGGCACGCGCCTCGTGCGCGAACCCGCTTATCTGCGCAAGTGAATATGACTCAAGTGCTTCTGAAGGGCGGCAACGTCCTCGACCCGGTCCGCGGCAACCTGCGGAACCGCCACGATGTCCTGATCGACGGCGAACGTATCGTCGAAGTCTCGGGCACGCCGATCCATGCGCCCAATGCAAAGGCGATCGACGTGACCGGCAAGACCGTGATGCCGGGCCTCATCGACCTGCACGTACACGTGCTGGCATCGCTGGCCAACCTCGGCATCAACGCCGTGCAGCCTAACGTGCTGGTGGCCTTCCGCGCGATGCCGATCATGCGTGGCATGCTCGAGCGCGGCTTCACGACCGTGCGCGATGCCGGCGGCGCGGACTGGGGCCTCTCCCAGGCCGTGGCCACTGGCCTCGTGCCGGGTCCGCGCATCTTCCCGTCGGGCAAGGCGCTGTCGCAGACCGGCGGCCACGGCGACTTCCGTCCGCGCAGCGACGTGCTCGAGCCTTGCTCGTGCGCGTTCCGCGCGGGCGCCATCGCGCGCGTCGCCGATGGCGTGGATGCGGTGCGCCTGGCGGTGCGCGAGGAAATCCAGAAAGGCGCCACGCAGATCAAGATCATGGCCTCCGGCGGCGTGGCGTCGCCGACCGATCCCATCGGCAACACGCAATACAGCGAGGACGAGATCCGCGCGATCGTGGCCGAGGCGGAAGCCGCGCAGACGTACGTGATGGCGCATGCGTACACGGGCCGCGCCATCACGCGCGCGGTACGCTGCGGCGCACGGACGATCGAACACGGTAACCTCGTCGATATGTCCGCCGCGCGCGTCATGCGCGAGCATGGCGCATTCGTGGTGCCGACGCTGATCACCTATGACGCGCTCGCGCGCGACGGTGCCCGCCTGGGCCTGCCCGCGGACTCGGTGGCCAAGATCGAGACCGTCCGGGAAGCGGGCCGCGCCTCGCTTGCGATCTACGCGGAAGCGGGCGTGCCGATGGGCTTCGGCTCCGACCTCCTGGGCGAGATGCATCAGTACCAGTCCGAGGAATTCCTGATCCGCGCGGAGCTGCTCGGCAACGCGGAAGCGGTGCGCTCCGCGACCTCCATCGCGGCCGATATCCTGCAGCGCGAGGGCGAACTCGGCACGATCGCGGCCGGTGCGCTGGCCGACGTGCTCGTGGTCGATGGCGATCCGCTCAAGGACATCCGCGTGCTGGCGGGACCCGAAGCGCGTATCGAGATGGTGATGCAAGCCGGCCGAATCCATCGCGGCTGACCCGGGAGCGGGGTGCACGGCCCATGGCATGGGCCTTGCGAGATGGCGAGTCTTGCCGGAGGGGGCGCCGTGGTTGCGTTTACCATTGATGCCACCCCGCTTCACGACACGCCATTCCCCATGCGAATTTCCCCGCTACCGCCGCTGCCCTGCCTGGTCGCCTTCGAATCGGCGATGCGGCACGGCAGCTTCACCCGCGCAGCAGCCGAGCTGCACCTGACGCAGAGTGCGATCAGCCGGCAGGTCGCCCAACTCGAGCGCTTTCTCGGGAAGAAGCTGTTCATTCGCGAGACGCGCGCGCTGCGCCTGACCGTCAGCGGTCAGCAGTACGCCGAGCAGGTGCAACGCCTGCTCGTGGACTGCGCGGAAGCGACCGAGGATGTGATGAAGCGCAAGGGGCAGGTCGAGCTCACGGTCGCGTGCTCCTCCGGCGTGGCCGTGTTGTGGCTCACGCCGCGTCTCGCGGCCTTCCGCGCCCGTCATCCCGATTTCCGCATCCGCCTCGTCGTCAACGACAGCCTGGCCTCGCTCGCCGGCACCGACTTCGATATCGGCCTCTATTACCTGCGCGAAGGCGCGCCGAGCGGCGTGGCCTCGCGCAGGCTCTATGACGAGGAAGTCTTTCCGGTCTGCGCGCCGCATTACCTGAACGGCCGCACGCTGTCGGTCGCCGAGCTGCCGAACGAATCGCTGCTGGTGCTGGAAGACGCCCAGCGGCAGTGGATGTCGTGGCCCGCGTGGTTTGCGCGCAATGGCCTGCGCGAAACCCGGTTCGAGCGCGAGGTCGTCGTCAATACCTATCCCGTGCTCGTGCAGATGGCGATCGAAGGGCAGGGCATCGTGCTCGGCTGGCGCCATATGATCGACCGCTGCATCGAAGCGGGCCTGCTCGTGCGCGCCTGCGAGGCGAGCGCATCGCTGGGGGGCGGCTACTACGCGGTGTGGCCGCGGGACCGCGCGGAACCGGTGGCCGCCCGTACCTTCCGCCAGTGGCTCGTCGAGGAGTCCGGCGCGGACGCATGAGCGAGTCGGTGCGCACACATGACTGGCAGGCAACGGAACTGGGGGCGGGCGCGACGTTACGTAACACGTAACGCCATCCGAGGGTCCGACGCACCGCACCGCCCGGCCCTCCAGTCAGCACAAGTCATTGATCCGGAAGGTTTTTCGTCCTTGCGCCATGCCGTTCGCCATCAGGTGACGTGGCTGGCACGTCCATTGCAAAAATAGGACGTCTGGGCCGACAGGCCCGTGGCAAGGCAGCACTACAACCCCAGGCCCGTCCCGCACTGCCTGGGGTTTTTTTCGGGCCGGTCGGCGGTTGCGTAGCGACGACAACATACTCGGAACCCGATCCCCATGTGCGGGTCGAACGGCAACGTTCGTTCTGCCGGTCCATGCCATGCCTCCCGCAACTCATCGCCATGTCGAGATCGACTTCATCCGTGGCCTGGCGCTGCTGTTCATCGTCGTAGACCACGTTGACGGCAGCGTGCTCGGCCAATATACGCTGCGCAATTTCGCGGCCTGCGATGCGGCCGAGGCGTTCGTCTTCCTGTCCGGTTACTCGGCCGCCGCGGCGTTTCAGGCCATTGCGGACCGCAAGGATCCGCGCACCGCCCAGCGGCGCTTTCTGCGGCGGGGATGGGAGATCTATCGCGCGTTCATCGTCACCGCGCTGCTGATGCTCGCGTGCGGCCTGATCCTGACGCGGCTTGCGGTGCCGCCGCCCGCGCTCGATGCAACCGAGATCGCCGCGTTCCTCGCCAGTCCGTTCTCCACGCTGATCGAAGTGGCCACGCTCGCGCGGCAGCCGTACGTCGCCGATATCCTGCCGATGTACATGCTGTTCATGCTCGCGGTGCCCGCGTCGATCGGGTTCGCCAGACGATCGCCGTATGGCTTCCTCGTGATCAGCATCGTGTTGTGGGCGATGGCGCCGTGGCTGGGCAAGGCGTTGCCGAGCACCGCCGAGTACGGATGGACGTTCAACCCCTTTGCCTGGCAACTGCTGTTCGCGCTCGGCCTGCTCGCGCGTCTGCGGCCCGATGCCGTGCTGCCCGACAGCGCGGGCAAGCGCCGCATGGTCACGTGGCTGGCCATCGCGATGACGCTGTTCGGCATCGTCGTGTCGTACCTATGGATGCGGCCCGAACTCTTCGAGGCGATCGCGCCCGAGTGGCTGCGTCAGGAGCTCGCGTTCGGCGAGAAGAAGTCCTCGCTCGCGGCCATCCGTCTCGCAAGCTTTCTCGGCGTGGCCTGGCTCGTCTACGTACTGGGTGCGCGCGGCTGGTTCCATCAGCTGGCGCTGACGCTGCGCCCCGTGGCGCAGATCGGCAAGCGCAGCCTGTTCTGCTTCGTGGTGGGTTCGGTCATCTCGATCGGTATCGAAGGGATGACCTACTCGCTCGGCGGCGGCTTTCCCGCGAAATCCGTCGCGCTGTTCGGCGATATCTGCGCGGTGGCGCTGCTGTTATGCGCGGGCGTGGTGTGGGATCGGGTCGTGACGAAGCGGCGCGCGCAACTGGTGTCCGTTGTCCGTTAGGGGGACGACGATTCTCGGCGCTGCGGCGCCGCCCCGGCGTTCAGTAACCGCGCGCGGCCTCGTACAGGTCGGGAACCGCTTCGCCGGCTTCGGCGAGCCGGATCAGCGCGGCCGCACGGTGCGCGCGATCGGTGCGCGAGGGCGTGGACGCGCAGTGCGGCGTCACGATGACGCGCGGGTGATCCCATAGCGGCGAATCCTTCGGCAACGGCTCGGCGTCGAACACATCGAGCATCGCCGTGGACACGTGCCCCGCATCGAGCAGCGCGAGCAGGTCCGCGGTCACCACATGCGCGGCGCGGCCGACGTTGAGCAGGCTCGCTCCGCGCGGGAGCATCGACAGCCGCGCCCGATCGAGCAGCCCCACCGTGTCCGGCGTCTGCGGCAGCAGATTGACGAGGATGTCGCAGCCCGCCAGAAAGGCCGGCAGCGCCATCATGCCGTGCGAGGTCGCGACGCCCTCGATCGTCTTCGCCGAGCGCGACCAGCCCGACGTCTGGAAACCGAGCGTCGCCAGATAGCGTGCCGCGTGGAGACCCAGCGCGCCAAGCCCCAGCACGCCGACACGCGTGCGGCGCGCGAGCGGCATCTCTGGCGGAATGCGCCAGTGCCGCTCGGTCTGCTGGCGGGCGATCGTCCGCATGTCGCGCATCAGCATCAGCGCGGCCATGCCGACGAACTCGGCCATGCCCTCGCGCGTCTCCGGCAGGATCATGCGTGCGAGCGGTACGTGGCGCGGATAGTCGGCATCGGCGAGCACATGGTCCACGCCCGCGCCCGTGCTGATCACGAGGCGCAGGTTCGGAAACGTCGCCAGCACGCCCGCGTCGGGCTCCCATACCAGCGCGTGCGTCACCGCCGCCGGATCGACGCCGGGCTCGCCCCACATGCGGACCTCGGCTTCCGGCAACGCCGCCGCGAACGCGGCGCGCCACTCGGGCATCGCCGCCGCGCCACCGGACTTGACCACTACGAGCAGGCGTTCAGGCATCGCGAATCAGCGCTCCACCTGACGGTTCCACTGGCGATCCCAGTTCGACCGGTTCTGGTTGATCTGCGTCCAGTCCACGGTGACCGCGGTCTTCAGGTATTCCTTCATCGTCGCGAGTTCCTGCCCCGCCTTGCCGGACGCGGTCACGTCGGTGTTGGTCGGGTTGTACGAACCGCCTTCGAGCGCGGCCTTCTGCGCATCCACGCTGAGCAGGTACGCAGCGAGCTTCTGCGACAGATCCTGCTCGGTATTGTTGGCGATGACGCATTGCGCGACCATCAGCACCACGGCGCCTTCCTTCGGCGGCGCATACGCGACGGGCAGCCCGCGCGACTGAAAGATGGTGGTCATGCTCGGCGTGAACGGGAACACGGCGGCCTCGCCCGACTGCACCATCTCCGAGAGCTTCGCGGAGTTCGACACGTACTCGAGCACGTTCGGCCCCACCGTCGTCGGCCACGCCTTGAAGCCCGGCTCCACGTTGGCCTCGTTGCCACCGCGAATGCGGTTGAGCATCAGGAACCCGTGCAGGCCGAACGTCGACGACGGCAGCGACTGGAACACGACCTTGCCCTTGTACTTCGGGTCACCGAGGTCCTGCCAGCTCGTCGGCGGCGCCCAGCCCTTTTCCTTGAAGATCTTGGTGTTGTAGCCGATGCCGGTCATGCTCATCGTCACGCCCGTGGCCATGTCGTTCTCGATATGCGCCTGCGGATAGAGCTTCTTGCTGTTGGCGGAAGCCGGCTGCTTCTCGCACAGGCCCATGCGGATGGCGCGGTACATCAGGCCGTCGTCGAGGAACATCAGATGCAGCTGCGGCTTGGCGCGCGCGGCAAGCGCCTTGGCCAGGATATCGGACGAAGTGCCGGGCACGACGACGATCTTCACGTCGTTCGCGCGCTCGAAGGCCTTGAACACGTGCTCCGAGTAGGTCTTCTCCATCGCGCCGCCGTTCATGCCCACATACAGCGTGCGCGTGGCGGCCTGTGCACCGGCCATGCCGCAACACAGCGCGGCGATCGCGCCCAAACCGGTGAGGAAGTGTTTCATCAGTGAGCTCCTTTAAGTCGTGGTCGCCTTGGCGGCGTGGTGATGTTGTTGTGCTTGATGCGGTGTGACCGGTGCGAAGCGGCGCAGGTCGAAGGTCTCGATCGGTGTCGGCGTATGGCCATCGACGACGAGTTCCGCCAGGACCTCGCCGGCCGCGGGGCCGATCTCGAAGCCCGCCCCCGAGAAGCCGAACCCATGGAACAGCCCCGGCGTACCTGGGCTCGCGCAAAGCACGGGCTGCCGGTCGGGCAGGTAACCCTCGATGCCGCTCCATGTGCGAATGATCTGTGCATGATCGAGCCGCGGCACCAGCGCGGCAAGGCTGCGCATCTGGCGAAACAGCGCGGCGGTCGTCGACCGGATCGCATCGACACCCGCTTCGTCCGGCTCCACGCGACCGCCGCCGAACACGACGTTGCCGCGCGCGACCTGCCGGCAATAGATGTCCCCGCCCTCGATGCCGAGGCTCAGCGGCAGAAAATAGGGCATCGGTTCCGTCACCGCCATCGCGGGATGTCCCTGCGTAAGCGGCACGACGTCGCCGAAGCGCGCGGCCAGCGGCGCGGCCCATGCGCCCGCGCAGTTGAGCAGGTAGGCGGCATGCACGGTCAGGCCCGATGCGGTCCGCGCATGGAAGCCCGCCGTCGTGCGGCCGGCATCGACCCCGACATCGATCCCAACATCGATCCCAACATCGATTACCTCTTCGCGCTCACGGATCACCGCACCCGCCGCGCGCGCCGCGCGGGCGAACGCCGGCGCCACGAGTCGCGGATTGGCCTGCCCGTCCTCGGGGCTCAGCGAGGCGCCGGCCAGCCCTTCGCCGACCCACGGAAAGCGTCGTCGCAGCTGTGCGCCGCCGATGAGTTCCAGGTCGAGACCATAGGCCGCGGCACCATCGCGATACCGTTCCAGCTTGCCGAAGTCCTCGGCGGTGCGCGCGAACTTCAGATGGCCGCTGCGCACGTACTCGCCATCGGTCCCGAGCAATGCCGGCAGATCCTGCCAGATGCGATGCGCGCGCTGCGCGAGCGGCAGCTGCCCGAACGCACGGCCCTGGCGCCGCACGCCACCGAAATTGATGCCGCTCGACCGCGCGCCGCACAGATCGCGCTCGAGCAGGACCACGGACATGCCGCGCCGCCGCAGCGCAATGGCCGCGGAGGTTCCGACGATGCCGCCGCCGATGATCAGCACATCGGTCTTCAGCACATCGGCATTCGACAGACTGCGCTCAGCCATGGGACACCTCCGCCTGCGCACCCTGTGCCATCTCGTCCGCCGCGAACGCGGAGATCGGCACGGGCTTCACGGGCGCCTGTCCGCGCAACCGGCCGATACGGTCGATGGGCTTGCCGCAGGCATGCGCGACGATCTCCGCACCCGCTGCGCCGCACATGCGGCCCTGGCAGCGGCCCATGCCGAGCCGGCACAACGCCTTGACGCGATTCATCTCGTCCGCGCCGAGCGTGGCGACGGTCTCGCGGATATCGCCCGCGGTCACGGCCTCGCAACGGCAGACCAGCGTGTCGTCGGTCACCTGCTCCGCCCAGTCGCGCGGAAACGGAAACGCATGCTCGATGCCCGTGCGGAATGTTTCGATGCGCGCAAGCTCGGCATCGAGCGCCGCCAGCCGTGCGTCGTCGCGATACACGCCGCGCGTTGCCAGCAGCCGCAATGCCGCACGCTCGCCGGCACGCTCGGCGCCATCGGCACCGAGGATGCGCGCGCCATCGCCGGCCACATAGACGCCGGCCACGCTGGTCACGCCACGATCCTGTTCCACGAGGTGCGCGCGCTGCTGCGCGTCGAACACGAAGCGGCAGCCGAGCAGATCGGCAAGCTGATGCTCGGGACGCAGGCCATAGCCGAATCCCAGCGCATCGCAGGCGATCGTGCGGACATCGCCGGTGCCGCGCGGCTGCCATCGCACGGCCTGCACCTGCGTATCGCCGTCCACGCCCACGAGCCGCGCGCCCTGATGGATGGGCACGCCATGCGCACGCAGCCACGCCACGTAATACAGCCCCTTGGCCAGCACCGCGGGCAGACGCGTCATCGCGGGCACCGCGCGCAGTTGCTCGCCCGGCGTCGCATAGTCGAGCACCGCGCGCACGCGCGCGCCGGCCTTGCGGTATTGATAGGCCACGAGGTAAAGCAGCGGCCCGCTACCCGCGAACACCACGTCGCTGCCGATCGCGCAGCCCTGGAACTTGAGCGCGATCTGCGCGCCGCCGAGCGCATAGACGCCAGGCGTGGTCCAGCCGGGAACCGGCAGGATGCGGTCGGTCGCGCCCGTCGCGAGGATGATGTCCTGCCATGCCACCTGCGTATAGCGGTTGGCGCTGGCGCTCCATAGATCGAGATGCCGCGCGCCCGCGTTCCATACAAGCTGGCCGGGCAGGTAATCGACATGCGGCAGCAGGTCCTCGAACGTATCGTGGATGGCGCGCGCGCGGCCGGCCTCGAAGCCGTAGAGCTGCGTGGCAGGCCGCTCGAAACCCGGCGGCTGCTGGCGGTAGATCTGGCCGCCCCAGCGTGGCGCCTCGTCGATGACCAGCGGCCGCACGCCATGGCGGACCAGCGTCTGTGCTGCGCGTACGCCGGCCGGGCCCGCGCCGACGATGACCGTGGCGGGAGTCGTGGCGGTGGCTGTCCGTCGGCTCATGCGGCCTCCGCGGCAGCGTTCGGGGTGGCCGCGCCGGCGGACGCCGGCATCGTTACCAGCCGCATGCCGGCCTGCAGCATCGTGGTGCAGGCGCGCACGCGTTCGCCGCGCGCGGTCCAGACGATGCAGTCGTGGCAGGCGCCCATCATGCAGAAGCCCGCGCGTGGCGTGGCCGTGAATTCGTTGTCGCGCAGCCGATGGCGCTGGGTCAGGATCGCCGTCAGCACGGTATCGCCGGCCAGCGCCTCGCAGCGCTCCCCATCGAGTTCGAACACGAGCACCGAGCGCTGCAGTTCCTGCAGCCTTTGCAGTTGTCCAGTCATCACGAGCGCCCCACGAGGATGCGGTCGAGGCCGTACACGCGGTCGATCATCAGCATGGCCGCGGCAGTGATCGCGATCATCAGCGCCGACACGGCCGCCATCATCGGATCGACGGACTCGGTGGCGTACATATACATGCGCACCGGCAGCGTCACCGTGGACGGGGACGTGACAAACACCGACATCGTCACTTCGTCGAAGCTGTTGATGAACGCGAGCATCCAGCCACCTGTGACGCCGGGCAAGATCATCGGCAGCGTAATGCGCCGGAAGACGGTGGCGCGGCTCGCGCCCAGCGACACGGCGGCCTGCTCGGCACTGGCGTCGAAGCCGGCAAGCGCGGACACGACCTGCCGCATCACGTACGGTGTGATGACCATCGCGTGGGCCAGCAGCAGCCAGCCGAGGCTGCCCGCACCGCCGACCAGCGAGAACATGCGCATCAGCGCCACACCGAGCACGAGGTGGGGAATCAGCAGCGGCGACAGCAGCAGCGCGTTGATCGCATTGCGGCCGGGAAACGCGTATCGCGTGATGGCGATGCCGGCGGGCACGGCGATCAGGCAACACAGCGTGGCGCTGCACGCGGCCAGGCCCAGGCTGATCCAGAACGAGTGGAGGAACTCGTCGTGCTCGAACAGCGTGTGGAACCAGCGCAGCGAGAACGACGTGGTGGGCAGCGTCAGCGTTTCCTCGGGCGTGAACGCCACGAGGCAGACGACGACGAGGGGCGCCAGCGTGAAGGTCACGACAAGCGCGTTGAAGATCAGGGCGAGCGGTCCGTTCTTGTTCATCGCGTTCTCCCCCTTATCCCAGACGCCTGCGATAGCGCTGTTCGAGCAAGCGGTTGTAGCTGAGCATGATCAACAGGTTGGCGAGCAGCAGCACGATGGCCAGCGCCGCGCCGAGCGGCCAGTTCAGGGTGTTGAGGTATTCGTCGTAGACGAGTGTGGCGACCATCTTGAGACGGCGGCCGCCGAGCAGGCCGGGAATGGCGAACGAGCTCGCGCTCAGGCCGAACACGATCAGGCTGCCGGACAGGATGCCGGGCGTCATCTGCGGCAGCACGATGCGGCGCAGCGTCGTGAAGAACGAAGCGTTGAGCGAGAGCGCGGCATCGGCGGCGCTGGGATCGATCTTCTGCAGCGTGGTCCACACGGGAATGATCATGAACGGCAGCATCACGTGCACGAGGCCGATGATGATGGCGGTGTTCGTATAGAGCAGCTTCACTTCCTCGAAGCCCAGCGCCTGCAGGAACTGGTTCACGAGCCCGCCGTTGCCCAGCAGGATGCTCCACCCGAACGCACGCACGACGACCGATACCAGCAGCGGGGCGAGCACCACGACCAGCAGGATCGAGCGCCATGGATTGCGCATGCGGCTCAGGATATAGGCCTCCGGCACGCCGATCGCCACGCTGAGCACGGTGACCACGAGCGCGACCCAGAACGTGCGCCACAGAATCGCGTAGTAATACGGGTCCGTGACGATGGCCACGAAGTTCGACATCGTCACGCCATCGACCATCGTGCCGAGGGTATGGTCGAACACGCCGAAGGCCAGCACGGCCGTGAGTACGAGCGGCGTGACCAGCATCACGAGGAACAGGACCACGCCCGGCGCCGTCATCAGCCACGGCGTCACGTGCCCCGGGCCCGGTGCATCGGGTGCGCCGGACTGGCCCGGCGCGGTGGTATCGGCAGCGGGAACGGTCGTGCTCATCCCGCCACCGCCATGGCCGTGTCAGCCGTTGCCGCGGACGACGCCGGCAACACGCGTACGCTGGCGTCGTCCCAGGCCACGCCGGCGGTCGCCCCATCGGCCACCGCCGCGGCGCCGTCGTTGTTCGACATCGCCACGAGTTCGCCAATCGGCGTTTCCAGCCGGTAGAGCCAATGGCTGCCAAGGAAGAACCGCTCGGTCACCCGGCCATCGACACGGCCCGCACCGGCCGGCGTCAGGCGGATTTTCTCCGGACGGAGACTGAACAAGATGGCCGTGCCCGCCGCCTGTGTCACGGCGGGCGCGGCCAGCGGCAGCCCGGGGAGCGCGTCGAGCACGATGCCGCCGGCATCGGCGCTGACTCGTCCGGGGAGCAGATTGCTCTTGCCGACGAAAGACGAAACGAATGCATTGGAGGGCTGCTCGTAGAGCGCGTACGGCGCGTCCGCCTGCACGAGCATGCCCTGCTCCATCACCACCACGCGATCGCTGACGGAGAGCGCCTCGTGCTGGTCGTGCGTCACCATGATCGTGGTCGTGCCGACGGTCCGCTGGATGCGGCGCAGCTCGAACTGCATCTCTTCGCGCAGCTTGGCGTCGAGGTTGGACAGCGGCTCGTCGAGCAGCAGCACGGGGGGCTCGATCACGAGCGCGCGCGCCAGGGCCACACGCTGACGCTGACCGCCCGACAGTTCGCGCGGATAGCGCCCTTCGCGCCCCTCCAGATGCACGAGCGAGAGCACGCGCTTGACGCGCGCTTCCTGCTCGGCGCGCGACACCTTGCGCATCTCGAGGCCAAAGCGCACGTTCTCCGCCACGGTCATGTGGGGGAACAGCGCATAGCTCTGGAACACGATGCCGAGTCCCCGCGTGTTCGGCCGCGCATGCGTGATATCGCGGCCGGCCAGCGTGATGCGGCCCTGCGAGACGGGCGTGAACCCCGCGATCATCTGCAGGCAGGTCGTCTTGCCGCAGCCCGAGGGGCCGAGCAGCGAAACGAACTCGCCTTGTTCCACGGACAAGTTTATCGACTTGACGACCTGGAGGTCGCCATAGAACTTGTTCACATTGCTCAACGTAAGGAATGACATGGGGGCAGTTTCCTTCTGATCGTGTTCGTCTTCATTTGAGCAGGAAATATTCCCGTTTGCGTGGATAATTCGGGTGAACGTGATTTTTTTCTTTTTTATTTCATTGAACGAGATCGCCGTCTCTTTTCGGCACGATCGGATTTCATTCACAGGAACTCGCCACTTATGGAAGACCCTCAGGAAACAGGCGTCGGCGGCGCGGCCCGGATCATGGCGGTGATGCGCGTGCTCGCCATGCACCAGGCCAGCGCATCGCGCGTCAAGGATGTGGCGGAACAGGCAGGGCTGACCCAGGCGACCGCGCACCGTGTGCTGCAATCGCTGGTCAGGGAGGGGATGGTCGAGCAGGATGCGCGCACCAAGCGCTACCGGCTTGGCATCGAATTCTTCGTGCTGGCGGCGCAGGCCGGCAACGTCAACGGCTTGCGGCAGTTATGCCGTCCGGTGCTGCTGCGTCTTGGTGCGCGGCTCAACGACGCGATCTTCCTGCTGGTGCGCAGCGGCTTCGACGCCATCTGCCTGGACCGCAATGAAGGGCCCTACGCCATCCGCACGTTCACGGGCGGCGTCGGCGGCCGCGTGCCGCTCGGCGTGGGCCAGGCCGCCATGGCGATTCTGGCGTTCCTGCCCGAGGCCGAACGCGAGGCGGTGCTGCAATTCAATCTGCCGAGACTGCGCGAATACGGCGTGCACGACGAGGTGTCGCTGCGCAGCGAGGTGGAACTGATCCGCGAAAGCGGCTATGCGGCGCGGCGCACCGGCCTGCTCGAGGGCATGGCCGGCGTCGCGGTGCCGATTCTCGACCGGGAAGGACGCGCGGTGGCGGCGCTCGGCGTCGGCACGCTGATCGAGCGCCTGAGCGCGGACCGGCTGCCCATCGTCGTCGACCTCATGAAGCGCGAGGCCGCCACGGTGACGCAGCAGATCAACCCGTTCGACCCCACGCTGTGGAATCCGGCCGCCGAGCTGGCCAATCGATGATCGCAGCCTGATCACACGCTGATCAACGATCGCAGGTCGCGGATATTGCCCACCTGCTCGAGGCGGTTCACGCGCGCGATCAGTTTCTCCGCCTTGTCCCTGCCGAGCACGGGCGCGATCAGGTCCCGCACCTTGGCATTGACGGCCGCGGTATCGAGCGGGTTCTCCTTCGTGCCCGGCGGGAACCTGGTGAAGTGGCTGACCTTGCTGCCGTCCGCCAGCGTCACCTCGACCACGGCACCACGCGGCGCGGCCGGATCCATCAGCGACTGGGTGCCCTCGATCGTGACCTTGTCGCGCTCCGCCACGATGCGCGGATCCTTCATCAGCGCCACGTCGTGGCTGTCGTTGAACGACACCGCGCCCTTGACCAGCGCCACCGCGACGAGGTGGCGGCAATTGACGTCGGGCATCGCGCTGTCGCCGACGATTCCCACCGCGTCGGTCGGCAGCTTCACCACGATGCCGCGCACCTTGTCGGGTGTCAGGCCATGCTGCCTGCGCAGCGTCAGCAGCGCGTCCAGCGGCGACTGGATCGGATAGCCGACCGAGAACGTCTTGATGGCGGTCTCGGTGACATAGAAGCGCGAGCCGAGGCCCTCGACCATTGCCTCGGGCTTCGGTGCCGAAGACAGCGCGATAAACAGGTTGTGCGTGCCGTCGAGCACGTCGGGCACGCCAGTGAGCCCCGCCTGCACCATCGACACGGCGGTGACGCCATTGCGCGCGCCCATGCCCGCGAAGTCGAAGGCTTTCTCGATATGGTCCTTGTCCTTGACCCAGCTCCACAGCCCCGACACCTGCTGCGCCGAATAGGAGATGGCGTAGCGCATGCCGGTCTCGTCGAGGCGCGCGAGCGACGCGGCCGCGCCGAGCGCGCCGAACGTCGAGGACGTGCCCTCGGCGCTGCGGTGCGATCCGCGCACGAGATCGGGGCCCAGCGCCATCAGCAGCCGGCAGCACAGGTCGTAACCGAGCGCGACCGCGCGGATCATCTCGGTACCGCTGCGCCCTTCGAGCTCGCCCATGGCGAAGGCGGCGGGCACCACGCTGCTGCCCGGGTGGGCCTTGGTCACGGGCTCGAAATCGTCGGTCTCGTCCGCGTGCGCGCACATTGCGTTGGCGAGCGCGGCATTGACGGCCGTGGTACGGAACGAACTCGCCACCACGGAAGCCTGGGCGGTGCCGCCGAGCGACCGCACATACTTGAGGGCCATTTCGCCGGGACGCATGCGCGCGCCCGATACCATCGCGCCGATCGTGTCGAGAATGCGGTGCTTGGTGGCGGTCTGCACGTCGTCCGGCAGGGCAGTGTCGCGCGCGGCGACCATATAGCGCGCGAGCCTTGCCGTGACGTCCGTTTGCGTCGCCTTCCGTCCGCCCTCTTCCGTGGCCTTCTCGGCAACGTCGGCCGCGTGCAGCGGGCTGGCGGCCAGCGCGGCCAGCGCGCCGCCCGCCTGTAGCACGAGACGACGATTCGGGTTGTGATGCTGCGCCATGCGGTGTCTCCCATGTTGGCATTGTTATCCGCGCATGGTCGCAGGCACGGCTTCGCATGGGAATTGCAAATTTGCGTGCCATTGATGCATGGCATGCATCAGTGCTGCTGGGCAACTAGGCCATGGCACGCCGCTCGTCTTCATCCAGTACCGGGCCGTCGAGCGTCACGCGCGAATGATCGGTGCGAAATTTCTGGATGATCGGCTTCAGTTCCTCCTTCACGTATTCCTCGCTGTAGCCGTTGAACAGATGACCGATGAGGCCGCGGCGCAGGTCCGACGTCCCCATGATGTAGTCGGCGATCGGAAACGACAGGTTCATGTTGTACTTCATCATGATGCCCATGTTGTGGTGCGCGATATGGTGCCGGCGAATCGTGTTGACGAACGGCATGTTGCGCACGAACCAGTTGTCGTGCACATGGCAGCAGTAATGGAACGTCTCGTAGATCAGGTACTGCGCGACCATCGTGATAAACACGAAGTAGCCCGCGTTGGCGTTGAACAGTACCGAGGCCAGGTAGCCGAGCCCGCAGCCGCCCACGCCGAGCGTGACCAGCACGCGCCACGGAAAGAACACGATGCGGAATTCGCGCGTGGTATCGATCGTCGGTTCCTGATCGGTGAAGTACTGGTGATGCTGCCGCGTGTGGCGTTCGTAGATCGCGCGCAGCGCGAACACGTCGATGCGGCGGTGCATGACATACAGGTGCAGAAACCACTCGACGAAATTGCCGGCAAGAAAGACGGGCAATATCAGCATCCATTCCCACGTCACGCCGTGCAGCTGGCCGATCGAGAAATACAGCGCGGCGGCGCCCACGCCGTAGATCACGATCACATGCAGCAGTCCGTTGTAGGCGGGATGGATATCGGCCTTGTATTGCGCCCGGAACTGGCGCTGGCGTTCGGTCATCATCACGATTCTCCAGAGAGGCCAACTAACATATTAGTTGGATATAAAAACGGTTGAGCGGTAAAAAAGCCCCTGCGCGACAGGGGCGGTCAGATAGGGATGGAAGCGCTAGCTGGACACCTCCTCCAGCGCCTTGCCGCGCGTTTCCACACCGAGCGCCAGCACCACGACCGCGGCCAGCGCGAACGACAGGGCTCCGAGCGTGAACACGCCGCCCTGCCCCGTTATCGGCAACAGCACGCCGACGAGGTACGGGCCCGCGAGCGAACCGATGCGGCCGACCGACGAGGCAAAGCCGGAACCCGTGGCCCGCGAGCGCGTCGGATACAGCTCGGGCGTATAGGCATACAGCACCGACCACATGCCGAACATGAAGAACTGCATGCACAGTCCCGCGGCAATCAGCTGTTCGACGGGGACCTTGTTCACGGCGGCCTGCCCGTAGGCGAATGCCGCCAATGCGCTGCCGAGCAGCATGAGCGCGGAGGTCGGCTTGCGCCCCCACTTCTCGAGCAGCCACGCGGAGAAGATAAAGCCCGGGATACCGGCAAGCGAGATATACACGGTGTAGAGCACCGACTTGGTCACCGCATAGCCCGCTTGTTGCAGCAGCGCGCCAAGCCATGTCGTCAGGCCGTAGTAGCCGAGCAGCGCGAGGAACCACACCGACCAGAGCATGACCGTGCGGCGCGCATAGGGCCCGCTCCACAGCTCCATGAAACGCGCCTTGCGGTTCGTGGCCGGCCTGGACGTGTAGCTCGCCGATACCGGCGGCAGCGGTGCGCCCGATGCGCGCTGCACGCGCTGCTCGATGCCCGCCATCACGGCGTCGGCCTCGCGCGTGCGGCCCACGTCCTCGAGCCAGCGCGGAGACTCCGGCACGATGCGGCGCACCACGAACACGAAGATCGCCGGCACCGACAGCGCAATGAAGATGCCACGCCAGCCGATGAGCGGCAACAGCGCGTAGGTGAGCACCCCTGCCGCGATAAAGCCGATGGGCCAGAACCCCTCGAGAATGGCGACATACTTGCCGCGGCTCTTCGCCGGAACGATCTCCGACACCATCGACAGTCCGATCGGGAACTCCATGCCCATGCCGAAGCCGAGCAGCACGCGATACAGCATCAGCATGGTGACGTCCTGCGCAAACCCGCACATCAGGCTGCCCACGCCCCAGAAAACCATGCTGACCTGGAACACGGGCTTGCGGCCGAAGCGATCGGCCAGCAGGCCCGCCACGGCGGCACCGAGGAACATGCCAAGAAAACTCGAACTGGCCAGCAGGCCGGTCTGTGTGGCCGTGAGCCCGAACTCGGCCTTGATGGAGCCGAGCACGAACGTCATGAGCCCAAGGTCCATCGAATCGAAGAACCACGCGGTGGCGATGATGCCGAACAGCGAACGCTGATAGCGCGTCATCGGCAATCGCTCCAGCCGCGCCGCGATGCTCGTCTCAAGCCTGAGGGCGCCTACGGACATGTCCATGGTTGTCTCCTGTTTGCAGGTGTCGCGCGCTCTGTGTCCGGCGCGCTTGTCTTGGAAAGCGGTATGCCGCTAGGCCACGCGGCGTTGCATCGGGGCGTCGTCGAAAGCGAGCGTGCCATCCCAGGCGTTGCGCACGATGCGCGCATACCGCGCGGCCACGTCGGGCACCGGAAAAGCCTTGGCGAGACGCGTCACGGCCAGCGCATCGCGCGTCAGCGTGTCGAGGTCGTCTTCACGGATGCCGCACGCTTCCAGCGTCACCGGCACGCCGAGCGCGTGGATGAGGTCTCGCAGCACCACGGGCAGCCGCGCCACGGCGGTATCCGCATCGGTATCGGCGATATCGAACAGCCGGGCGATGGTCAGCAGTTCGTCGCGCCGCACGTCGCGCAGCGCATCGAGGACATAGGGCAGCATCACCGCATTGGTGGTGCCATGCGACAGATGCGTCAGGCCGGCCACGGCATAGGCGATGCCGTGTACCGCATTGAGTCCCGCGCTGCCGTACGACAGTGCGGCATAGAGACTGGCGTGGCTCATGCCGACACGCGCTTCGCGCATCGCCGCAACGTCGTGGTCGGCAAGGCTGCGGCGCAGATGCCGGGCACACAGGCGGATGGACTCGTGCGCGAACAGCATCGTCATCGGGTTACGGCCGCTGTAGCCGGGGTCCGGATCGTCTCGGAGATCGAACCGCGCGGCATCCATCGTCACATACGATTCGATCGCATGCGTCAGCGCATCGATCCCTGCGTCGGCCGTCACGCGCGGCGGACACGTGAACGTGAACTCGGGATCGATCAGCGCGACGGCCGGGCGCAGGCGGTTGTCCATCACCGCGACCTTGGTGGCATTGTCTGGGTCGACGAGGATCGCGCCGGGCGTGGCTTCCGATCCCGTGCCCGCGGTCGTCGGCATCGCGACGAGCGGCAGGACCGGTGTCGCGCTGTCGATGCGGCCGATAAACGACCGTATCGGGGCGCCGCCGGGCAGGGTCAGGCAGAGCGCCTTCGCCAGATCGATGTTGCTGCCGCCGCCCATCGCGATGACGTGGTCGATCGCCGCGACATCGGCATCGGCGCGCAATGCCGCCGTCGCGGCGTCGCACAGGGTGGTGGTGGGATCCGGGGCGCCACCGTCGTAGACGGTCAGCGTCACGCCATGCGCGTGCCCGGCGGCCACGAGTTCCCGCACCCATGGCGTGGAAGACGTGAAGAATGTGTCGGTCACCACCAGGCCGCGCCGGTAACCGAGCCGATACAGCAACGCGGGTAACCGCTCCCGCGCGCCCGTGCCCATGATCAGCCGCGCCGGGGCGCAGAAATGAACCAGATCCTCCCCTCCCATACCGTCTCCTGTGGTGCAATCCAACCGATACACTTTTCGTGTACATCTAATATATTACTGACATGCTAGCAGAAAACATCCGGGATGCAAGGACCGGATAGAATGGTCGGCCTGTGCCCGCCCACAATCGCTCATGACCGCAAGAACCGCCTCACGCGCCGCGTCCCGCCCCGACAAGGCGGCGGCAACTCCGGAACCCGAAGAACCCGCGGGTCAGCGCGGCAAGCTGACCGACCAGGCATACGAACAGATCGAGGAAGCGATCGTCACCCTGCGGCTGGCGCCGGGCAGTTCGGTGTCCGAGTTGCAGTTGAGCGAGATGACGGGAATTGGCCGCACGCCGATCCGCGAGGCCATCCAGCGCCTGGCGCGCGAGCATCTGATCATGGTGTTGCCGCAGCGCGGCCTGCTGATCGCGCCGATGGACGTGGCGCGTCAACTGCGGCTGCTGGAGACGCGGCGCGAGGTGGAGCGCCTCATCTGCCGCAGCGCGGCCAAGCGCGCGACCGCCGAGCAGCGCGAGCATTTCCGGCGACTGGCTGAAGAGTTCGAGGTGTCGTCACGCAACGGCGATGACATTACGTTCGTGCGCGCCGATCGCGAATTCAACGAGCAATGCCTGATTGCCGCGCGCAACGAGTTTGCCGAGGGCGCCATGCGCCTGATGCACGGACTCTCGCGGCGCTTCTGGTATCTGCATTACAAGGAAGCCGCGGACCTGCCGGCGATGTCGAAGCTCCACGCGGCGGTGGCCTCGGCGATCGCGCGCGGCGACGTGGAGGCCGCGGGCCAGGCCCTCGATGCGCTGCTCGACAATATCGAGGCGTTCACGCGCGCGACGGTGCTGGGCGACTACCGGTAAGCACGCGAAGCGCTAACGCGTGATGGTCGGCGCGCCCAGGCCATCCATGGCGTCCATGCCATCCGTACCCGACCCCGGAATCAGCGTGGCACGACCGCGATCATCGACCTCGACCTCCAGACCGGAGAGCGGAAACGGGATGCTGCCCGGATGCGTGGCCACGCGCGATAGCTCGTCGGTCCACTGCAGGCACCGGATGCTGTTCCGCCCCGCCTTCTTGGCATCGTAGAGCAGCGCGTCGGCCGCCGCGATCAGCGTGGCCTCCGACACTGTGCGCCGGACCGTGGCGAAATTGACCGACAGGACACCGATGCTCATCGTCGCCGCGATCTGCTTGCCGGAAACGTCGGGAATCGGGTTTTGCTCGACGGCCAGGCGCAGGCGCTCCGCCACGCGCATCGCGCGCTCGAGGTCGGTCTGCGGCAGTACCAGCAGGAATTCCTCGCCGCCATAGCGCACCACGCTGTCCAGTTCCCCGCGCGTCATCGCCTGCAGTGTGCCCGCCACGTGCTGGAGCACCGCGTCGCCGCTCTGGTGACCGTAGCTGTCGTTGATGCGCTTGAAATGATCGATGTCGCAGACCATCAGCGTGATCCACTGCCGGCCCTTGCGCGCGCGCATCATTTCCGAAGGCAGCAGCGTCGCGTGCAGATGGCGGCGGTTGAAGCAGCCGGAAAGATGGTCGCGAATCGACAGGTGCTTGAGTTCCATCAGCACGCGATACTCGTCGCGCCAGAGCTGCTGATAGCGGCGCGCCGCGACGATGCCGAAGCTGTTCACGAGCAACAGCAGCATGGACATCGTGACGTCGTCGGAAGGCTTGAGTTCGCCGCGCGTGAGCGCGATGGCAATGAACGCCAGCGTGGCCGCGAAAGCGATGGCGATCGAGGTGATCAGCCGGTTAGGGATAAATACGTAGACGACCACCAGCATGATGCACAGCGACATCGCATGCCATGGCAACTCGCCCGCGCGGAACCAGACCACGAGCATGAATACCGCCATGCCGACGATCTCGGCCGCGCTCGCGGCCAGCCGATGCGGCGCGATCGTGTGGATCTCGTCCCGCACGAGATAGAGGCCGACGCCCGCGGTGAACGCCACCAGCAGACGGCCGACCAGGAGCACCAGCGCATGGGTGCCGTAGCCGAGCGCGGCGAAATCCGTGAGGGAGAACGCGACGTAGAACAGCGAGCAGAACACGAGCGTCAGCCGCAGGGACGCACGGGTGTGATCCAGATGATGGCGCTGGAAATCCCGCTCGGTGTCGGGATCGACGAACTCCACGCGCACAGGATCGATCGAGAAATCGGTGTGGACAGCGGCTTTCAATGTCGGGGACGCGGATACCAGAAGGGTGCAATGTAGTACAAACTGACTGGCGCCGGGGCGCCTTCTGCACATGTAACCTGATATTTGCCGCCAGACCGGCGCACGTCTCGCCCGGCGCTTCATCGGCTGGCTTGTCGGGGTAACGCGCATGCATTTCGCGTCAATTCCCGGGGATTCTGCCTCCGTCAAATGCCCGAAAATCTTTGTCCGATTATCTCGAATCTGATCGAGATGGCATTTTTGATATTAAAGCCGTAATCGCTCCATCAGCACAGGACCAGCTCCGTCGCTGTGGCCAGCGGGGTATGGTTGGGACATATCTGCCCTGCCCGCATCAGTTTCAGGATTCTCCACCATCCGATTACCTCGATCTCCCTCGGCTCGCCCGGGTCATAGAGTTCCGCGTAGGACTCCTGATGCGTAATGGGCGATCGGATGATGCGGAGGCGGTAGCCACCCTTCAACCGCCGCACGATGCGAATCTGTTTTGCAGACAATCCCATAAATGCCTCGCGACCAATGCATACGCTCCACCGTGGATTTACGGGGGGAGTTTGCAAATGTCGTGCCGCGAGGAAAACCCGTGCTCCGCGCGCGCGCGGGCATGCACCAGAATGCGGCGTGTTAATGCCGCAAAGGCGCGCCCACGCCCATTCCGGCCTTTTTGGACTGCTTAAGTCGTTTCACAATCGCACGGTTATTGAGTGCGGTGAGAAAGTGTGGCAGTAAGTGAACAGTCACTAATACGCGGTCGCCACGTAAGACCTACCAACGCTTGCAGCGATGACATGTCCGTGACTAGACGAATCGCCCCTCGCTCAACGCAAACACATGCGACTGAGCACAGCGCAGCGGACGGTCCTTGAGGTCCTCCCCTGCCTGCACAGGCCATGCCACGCGCGCCCCGCATGACGGGCACGCCGTTTCGAAATGGGTCGGGGGACCGTCCCGGCTGGCAGAGCGCAGGCGGACTTCGGAGAGAAAGAGGTCGAACAGCGGCGCCTTGCGCTGCGCATCGGGCAACGCGCGCAGCCGGGCACCCAGCGGCGCGAAGGCCGCCAGCGTGTCCGGCGCGACGCCGGCGTCGGCGAAGTGACGCAGATCGCCCAGGTCGCCGAGCGTGGCATCGTCGGGCAGCAGGCTGCAGAACACGAGAAGGGCCGCGCCTTGTGCGGGATCGAGGTGCGCCTCCAGCGCGGACCCTACGCTATGGCCAAGCCTGTCCTGCAACGCCGAGGTCTGCGGGTTCCTGCTGATCGATAGCATGGCCTTCTCGCTGGGTAGCACAACCAGCGACAGGATGCCCATCCGCACACGCGTATGTCGACCCCGCGCGGGGAGGGAAATCATTGTTAATCCACAGTTAAAGATGGCTTAACTTTCGCGGCGATCCAGTGCCCTTGTCTCCCGACAGAATGCGTTCACGCGTTGAACAGGAGACAACCGATGAAGACCTACAAGATCGCTACCATTCCCGGCGATGGCATTGGCAAGGAAGTCGTGCCCGCGGGCCGTGAAGTCATGGAAGCGCTGGTGGCGGCCGGGGCCGACTTCCGGTTCGAGTTCGAGGACTTCGACTGGGGCGGCGATTATTACCGCAAGCACGGCGCGATGATGCCCGCCGACGGCCTCGGTGCGCTGCGCGGCAAGGACGCGATTCTGTTCGGCTCCGCCGGCGACAACCAGATTCCCGACCACATCACGCTGTGGGGCCTGCGCCTGAAGATCTGCCAGGGCTTCGACCAGTACGCCAACGTGCGCCCGACGCGCATCCTGCCCGGCATCGACGGCCCCCTCAAGCGCTGCGCGCCGGAAGACCTGAACTGGGTCATCGTGCGCGAGAACTCGGAAGGCGAATACTCGGGTGTGGGCGGCCGCGTGCATCAGGGCCACCCCATCGAGGCGGCGACCGATGTCTCGATGATGACGCGCGTGGGCGTCGAGCGCATCCTCCGCTTTGCGTTCCGCCTCGCCCAATCGCGGCCGCGCAAGCTGCTGACGGTCATCACCAAGTCCAACGCGCAGCGCCACGCCATGGTGATGTGGGATGAGGTGGCCGTGCACGTGGCGAAGGAATTCCCGGACGTGACGTGGGACAAGGAACTCGTCGATGCCGCCACCGCGCGCATGGTCAACCGTCCGAAGTCGCTCGACACCATCGTCGCCACCAACCTGCACGCCGACATCCTCAGCGACCTCGCGGCCGCGCTGGCCGGCAGCCTCGGCATCGCGCCGACGGGCAACATCGATCCCGAGCGCCGCTATCCGTCGATGTTCGAGCCGATCCATGGTTCCGCGTTCGACATCATGGGCAAGGGCCTCGCCAATCCGGTCGGCACGTTCTGGTCCGTGGTCATGCTGCTGGAACACCTCGGCGAACAGGCCGCCGCGCAACGCCTGATGGCCGCCATCGAGTCGGTCACCGCAAACCCCGCGCTGCATACCGGTGATCTCGGCGGCAAGGCCACCACGGTGCAGGTCACGCGCGCCGTGTGCGACTACCTGAAGCGGGCGGCAGTCGCCAAGGCCGCCTGACGCGGATTCTCCGCGGTACCGCGTAGTACCCGCATCCGGACCATCGGGTGCGGTGGGCCCGCATCCGCCCGATGCCACATCTCCTGCTGCGCATCGCTCAGGTGCAGTAACGCCTGCGGCG
The DNA here is from genome assembly GCF_038440175.1 of Cupriavidus sp. OTU4054. Taxonomy (NCBI): domain Bacteria; kingdom Pseudomonadati; phylum Pseudomonadota; class Betaproteobacteria; order Burkholderiales; family Burkholderiaceae; genus Cupriavidus; species Cupriavidus sp. OTU4054. The sequence goes on along the minus strand of NZ_JASATF010000012.1, from coordinate 115,584 downwards.
ACACCATAACGATATCGGAGACAAATCATGCGTACTCTCACGACCCGGCGCGTCCTGCGTGCTTTGCTGGTCACGCTTGCCTTTGGCGTGGCCGCCACCGCCATCGCGCAGGACAAGGACTGGCCCGCGAAACCGATCAACCTGATCGTGCCGTTCCCCTCGGGCGGCACGACCGACGTACTCGCGCGCGCGCTCGGCGACCAGCTCTCGAAGAGCCTCGGCCAGCCCGTGATCGTCGAGAACCGTCCCGGCGCGGGGGCCACCGTCGGTGCCGACTACGTGGCCAAGGCGAAGCCCGACGGCTACACGCTGCTGATGGGCGCGGTCCACCATACGATCGCGACCAGCGTGTACCGCAAGCTGCCATACAGCTTCCAGAAGGACCTCGCCCCCGTCACGCCCATCGCGATGGTGCCGAACGTGCTCGTGGTGAATCCCGCGAAGACGCCCGCGAATAACGTGGCCGAGTTCGTGGCGCTGGCGAAGAAGGCATCGCCCGAGTTCTCGTACGGTTCCAACGGCAACGGCACGGCGCAGCACCTCATCGGCACGCAGTTCCAGGCCGCCACGGGCACGACGCTGCTGCACGTGCCGTACAAGGGCAGCGGCCCGCTGACGACCGACCTGCTCGGCGGTCAGGTCACGATGTCCTTCGATACGCTGACCACGGTGCTGCCGCACGTGAAGGCCGGCAAGCTCAAGGCACTCGCGGTGACGACGGCCAAACGCTCGAGCGCGCTGCCCGATGTGCCGACGATGGAAGAGGTGGGACTGAAGGGTTTCGACATCGGCACATGGTTCGGTGTGCTCGCGCCGGCCGGCACCCCGAAGCCACTCGTGACGCGCCTGAACGCGGAGATCGTCAGGATCGTGAACTCGCCCGAGTTCCAGCAACGCATGCATGCCGCCGGTGCCGAACCGCTCTCCAGCACGCCCGAAGCGTTTGCGAAGCGCATCGACGACGAGACGCTCAAGTTCGCCGGCCTCGTCAAGGAAGGCAAGATCACGATCGAGTAACCGCCCGCGGTCCGCGGGCGCTCAGATGTTGTAGCCGCCCGCGACCTCGATCGATTGTGCGTTGATCCAGCCGCCGTCCGCGGACAGCAGGTTCGCGATCACGCGCGCGACCTCGTCGGGCTCGCCCACACGGCCCAGCGCGGTCTGCGAGGCGAGCAGGGCTTCGAAGTCCGGCGTCAGTCCGCCGCCCAGTTCGGTACGGATCGCGCCCGGCGAGACCGCATTCACGCGAATGCGCCGCTCGCCGAATTCCTTCGCCATATAGCGGGTCAGGACTTCGAGACCGCCCTTGAATGCCGCGTAAGGGGCCACGCCGGCCGTGGCCACGCGCGTGGTGGCGCTGGTCACGTTGACGATGCTCGCGCCATCGGCCAGCAGCGGCAGCAGCGCCTGCGTCAGGAAGAACGGCCCCTTCAGATGCACGCCCATCAGGCCATCGAACTCCGCTTCGGTGACGGTTTCGATCGGGTTGTAGCGCCCATACCCCGCATTGTTGACGAGACCCGCGAGCGTGGACGCGTCCCACGACTGCCGCAGCGCCTCGCGCACCTGCTCGCGAAACGCCGCGAAGGTCGACACGTCGCCGACATCGAGCGCCAGCGCAGCCGCTTCACCGCCCGCCGCGCGAACTTGCTCGACCACCGACTGGGCCGCCTCGGGATGGTGGCGGTAGGTCACGACGACGCCCATGCCCTGCCGCGCGCAGCGCAGGGCAGTGCTGGCGCCGATGCCGCGGCTGCCTCCGGTGATGACGACGACGTTGTTCATATCTGGCTCCAGACAGGGATGTTGAGGAGCCACAACGATAGGGGCGGCACGCGCGCCGGACGTGCCCGATCTTGCCGAGATCCTGCCTATTCCTGCCAGACCCGCGCATTCGGCCTGCCGAACCCTTGCGGCGGACCGCAACCTGCGGTCTGATAGCAGCCATGGAATCCGCACTGCAGGAACTCAGAAGACTGGCCGCCAGGGCCGAGAATCGCCGGACGGAAACGGGCATTCCGCGCGTGGCGATGGTGCAGGGCGCCATTCCGGCGCATCGGCTCGCGGCCGTGTACGACCCCATGGTCAACCTGATCCTGCAAGGCAGCAAGACCATGACCATCGGCGACCGCACGCTACGCTACGACCCCGCGACCTATTTCGTGATGTCCATCGGGTTGCCGGCGATCGGTACCGTTCACCCCGCCCCTGCCGGCGAGCCGTATCTGGCGGTGAGTCTGACGATCGAGCCGCGCATCCTCGCGCCGTTGCTCGCCGATTTGGTGACGGGCAGCGCCTCCCCGGCGCGGCACGAGGCAGGCTTCTCCGTCGCGGCCATGTCGCCGGAACTGATGGATGCATGGGTAAGGATGCTGCGGCTGATGGACCGGCCCGACGATATTGCGGCCCTCGCGCCCGCTTACGAGCGGGAGATCCTGTATCGGGTGCTGCAGGGACCGAGCGGATGGATGCTGCGCGATATCGCGGCACCCGACAGCGCGATGGCGCGTGTGAACCAGGCCATCGAATGGATCCGGCGCGACTACGCCATGCCGTTGCGGGTAGAGGCATTGGCCGAGCGCGCGGCGATGAGCGCGTCCGCGTTCCATCGGCACTTCAAGGCCGTGACGACGCTGAGTCCGCTTCAGTACCAGAAGAAGATTCGCCTGCTGCAGGCACGTACGCTGCTGGTGGCGGGCACCGGCAATGTCACGACCGTCGCGCTCTCGGTCGGTTACGAAAGCGCGACGCAATTCAGCCGCGAATATGCGCGCGAGTTCGGCCTGCCCCCCACGCGCGACGCGGCGCGCATCGTCGAGGCGATGCGCTGACGCGTGCGATGCGGTCAGCCGTTGCCGACCACGCGGATCTCGAGCGCGGGCGCGCCCTCGGCGACAGCCAGCAGCCGATCGACGTTCGGGTGCGCGCCGGGACGGTTACGCGCATCCACCGTATGCTCGCCAAACACCGCCAGGCCGTGCTGGGCCGCCGCGGCATCGAGCTTGCCGAACGACTCGCGCAGATAGTTATAGACCGCGACCGAGCCCTTCTTGCCCGGCACATTGTCGATGGTGGCGACCACCGTGCCGGCCGCGTCCACGAGCTCGATGCGCGCGATGGCGTCAATGGCGGGCATCTGGGCGAGGTTGTCCTTGAATTCGCTGGTCGGTTCGATCACTGAAAGCACTCCGTAAGGATGAATGGGAAACGGGCGTCATTGTATTCCGCGCGCAACGCTGGCCCATATATGAACGGGCTTCAACAGACTATCCACGGTCAGGGGCTTAATCGCGTGCCGGTAAACGCCGTAAGATCACAGATTCCCCCCGATGTGTCGCCCCCTCCCTCTCCGCGCAATGCAGCCCTGCCCGCCAACACCGACCGCCACACCCGTCGCACCCGCCCCACCCTCCGCCGCCGCACCCGTCACGCCTGTCGCGCCTGTCACAGCCAGCAATCCGCTGCGCCTGATGCTGATTCTCAGCGCGCTGATGTCGTTCGCGTCCATTTCCACCGACATGTACCTGCCCGCGCTGCCCGCCATCGCACGCGAGCTGCATGCAAGCGCGGCCAGCATCGAACTCACGCTGTCGGCGTTCCTGATCGGCTTTACGGCCGGGCAACTGCTGTGGGGCCCGATCGCCGACCGGCGCGGCCGCCGCCTGCCGATCGTCGCGGGCCTCGTGCTCTTCGTGATCGGATCGGCCGGCTGCGCGCTGTCCGACACGGTGTGGCAGATGATGGGCTGGCGCGTCGTGCAGGCACTCGGTGCCAGCGTGGGCCCGGTGCTCGCGCGCGCCATGGTGCGCGACCTCTATGCGCGGGAAGACGGGGCGCGCATGCTGTCCACGCTGATCCTGATCATGGGCATCGCGCCGCTGGCGGGGCCGCTGCTCGGCGGGCAGATCCTCTCGTTCTGGAACTGGCAGGGCATCTTCTGGACGCTCGTGATCGTCGGCCTGCTGACCATCGGCGCGCTGCGCTTCCTGCCCGAGACGCTGCCGCCGGCGCGCCGCGTGACCACGCCGCTGCGCTACGTGCTGAAGGACTATGTCGCGCTGGCGCAGGATGCGCGGCTGATCGGCTACGGGCTGTCGGGCGGCTTCTATTACGCGGGCGCCTATGCGTTCGTCATCGGCACGCCATTCGCGTATATCGAGTACTACCACGTGTCGCCGCAGATGTACGGCTTGCTGTTCGGCTTCAACGTGCTCGGCATGATGGCGGCGAACTTCCTCAACGCGCGGCTGCTGCGCGCCATCGGCAGCGCGCGGCTGTTCCATCTCGGGACATGGATGCTCGCGCTATCGGGCATCGTGCTCGCGCTCGACGCGCGCTTCGGCTGGGGCGGGCTGCCCGGTCTCGTGCTGCCGCTGTTCTTCTATATGTCGATGAACGGCTTTATCGTCGCCAACTCCGTCGCGGGCGCGCTGGCCGCGTTCCCGCACAAGGCCGGTTCGGCCTCGTCGCTGCTGGGCGCGATGCACTACGGCAGCGGCATCCTGAGCGCGGCGCTCGTAGGCTGGTGCGCCGACGGCACGCCGTGGACGATGGCCTGGATCATGGGCGTCTCCGGCGTGGGCAGCCTCGTCACGTCCATCGTCTCCACGCGCATCCATACACGCCGTGCCTTGAAGGCCTCCTGATTTTTATTCAATTATTTTGAATAACTATGACAGCGATAGCCGACTTTCTCCGGGAAGGCGACCGCTATAGTTCAACCCATGGACAGCGCAGCACAGCTAGCACTGCCCAACAACAACCTCAAACTTATTGAATTACCTTTTCCGGAGAGAAACCATGTCGAACGCCAAGCTGCAAGTCCTGACCCCGCGCAACAGCCAGCTGATCTTCATCGACCATCAGCCCCAGATGGCCTTCGGCGTGCAGTCGATGGACCGCCAGACCATGAAGAACAATGTCGTGGGCCTGGCCAAGGCAGCAAAGATCTTCGACGTGCCGACCACCATCACCACGGTCGAGTCCGATTCGTTCTCCGGCTACACGTATCCCGAACTGCTCGACGTGTTCCCCGGCAAGGAAACGCTGGAGCGCACCTCGATGAACTCGTGGGACGACCAGAAGGTGCGTGACGCGCTGGCCGCCAACGGCCGCAGGAAGATCGTCGTGGCCGGTCTGTGGACCGAAGTCTGCAACACCACGTTCGCGCTGAGCGCGATGCTCGAAGGCGATTACGAGATCTACATGGTGGCCGACGCCTCGGGCGGCACGACCAAGGAAGCGCACGACTACGCGATGCAGCGCATGATCCAGGCCGGCGTGGTGCCTGTGACGTGGCAGCAGGTGCTGCTCGAGTGGCAGCGCGACTGGAAGAACAAGGAAACGTACGACGCCGTGACGGGCCTGGCCAAGGAACACTCGGGCGCCTACGGCATGGGCATCGACTACGCCTACACGATGGTCCACAAGGCCGCCCAGCGCACGCAGACCCCGCACGCATCGATCGCACCGGTCCACGCGCCGGTGACCGAATACTGATCGCGGCGCATCGGCCGACACCGACCCACCACCAGCGGCCGCATAACGTCATGCGGCCGCTTCGCATGCGCACATGACAATACGTTCGTTCCCGTCGGGTATGGATTCTGGCGACTATTGCCAGTCCCATCCCATCTTCGACAGGAACGACCCATGGCCCACCTGACTCCCTGGCTCCGCCGGATCACCACCGCCCTTGGCGCAAGCGCGCTGCTCGCGAGCATCGCCTTCATCGCGCCGGCCCACGCAGCCGACCAGACCGTTCGCGTCGGCTTCCAGAAGGCCGGCCTGCTCGCCGTGCTCAAGGCACAGGGATCGCTCGAGAAAAAACTGGCACCGCTCGGCTACAAGGTCGAGTGGAAGGAATTCCCCGCCGGTCCGCAATTGCTCGAAGCCCTGAACGCCAACGGTATCGACTTCGGCTATACGGGTGCGCCGCCCGCCGTGTTCGCGCAGGCCGCCAAAACGGACTTCGTCTACGTAGGCGCTGAGCCCGGCGGCAAGAGCAACGAAGCGCTGTTCGTGCTCGAGAGCTCGCCGTTCCGTACGGTCGGCGATCTCAAGGGGAAGCGCATCGCCCTGCAGAAAGGCTCGAGCTCCAACTACCTGCTCGTGCAGCTGCTGAAGAAGAACGGCCTGTCGTTCGCCGATATCCAGCCGATCTACCTGCCGCCGGCCGACGCGCGCGCCGCCTTCGAGAGCGGCAAGGTCGATGCCTGGGTCGTGTGGGACCCGTACTACGCGCTGGCGCAGCAATCGCTGAAGGTCCGCACCGTTGCCGACTATGAAGGCGTGCCGTCGCCCTTCAACTTCTACGAGGCCACGCGCCGGTTTGCGGAAGGCCATCCGAAAGCGGTCAACGCGATTCTCGAGCAGCTGCGCACGTCGGGGCTGTGGGTGACGAAGCATCCGACGGAGACCGCCAGTATCCTCGCGCCGTCGCTCGGCCTGTCCGTGCCGATCGTCGAGACGTGGCTCAAGCGCGTGCCGTACGGCGTCACGCCGGTCACCGCCGAAGTGGCGGCGACCCAGCAGCGCGTGGCGGACCTGTTCCACGAGCAGAAGCTGATTCCGACGCCCGTGGTCGTGAGCCAGAACGTGTGGCAGGCGAACTTCTCGCTCGCGGCGAAGGACTGACGCGCGCCGAAGCATATATCCATATCCTGATTCCTTCGTTCCAGCGGCACGGCGCCGGTCATATGCTTGCAGGTCATGTGTCGCTGACAGGAAGGTTTCATGAACGCCCCGCTGCAAATCGATTCGCTCGACTCGCTCTATCCGCTGCAAACCGCGCTCGACGCCCTGCCGGCGCTGGCGCGGCAGATCGGCACCGATGCCGCCGCGCGTGAAGCGCGCCGCGTGCTCCCGTACGAAGGCTTTGCGCTGTTCCGCAAGTCCGGCCTCGGCGCGCTGCGTCTGCCCGTGGCATGGGGCGGACTCGGCGGCACGCTCGTCGATCTGTTCGATGCCATCACGACGATTGCCGCGGAAGAGTCGAACGTCGCGCATGCGCTGCGCATCCACTACGACCAGACCGAAGTGCTGCGGCTCTCGCCGCGCTCGGCTTTCCATGACGTGCAGATCCGGCGCATCGTGGACGGCGCGATCTTCGGCGGCGCCTCCACCGAACGCACCACATCGCGCCCCGGTGAAATCAAGACGGCATTGCGCCGCGACGGCGATCGCTATCTGCTCTCGGGCCGCAAGTACTACGCCACCGGCACCGCCTTCTCGGACTACGCGCGCATCAACGTGCTCGGCGCCGATGGGGAGCCCGTGCTGATCGTGATCCCCGTCAACCGGCCCGGTTTCAGCATCGTCGATGACTGGGACGGCATGGGCCAGCGCATGACGGCCAGCGGCAGCCTGCTGTTCGACAACGTGGAAGTCCTGCCCGACGAGGTGGCACCACGCGACAGCACCACGCTGGTCGGCCGCCATTGCGGCGCGCTGCGTCAGCTGCATCTGGTTGCCGTGGCGGCCGGCATCGTGCGGAATGCGTGGCACGATGCGCGCACCTATGTGCTCGAGCATGGACGTCCCGCACTGCACAGCCCCGCGCCGAGCGCGCGCGAGGACCACTTTATCCAGGGCGTGATCGGCGACCTTGCCGCGCACAGCCATGCGATCGACAGCCTCGTGCGCGAGAACGCGCGCGCGCTCGACCGCTCGGCCGACGCGCTCGCCAATGGTGCCGCGAATGCGGAAGAACTCGTGCTGGCGGGCGCGCTCGCCACCGCGCAGACGCAACTGGTGGTCAGCAAGCTCGCGCTGCATGCGGGCGAGCGCATGTTCGAAGCAGGCGGCGCGTCCTTCACGGCGCGCGCGCACAACTTCGATCGCCACTGGCGCAACCTGCGTACGATCTTCAGCCACAACCCGCTGCTGCACAAGGCGCGCGTCGTCGGGGCCTATCACCTCAACGGCGAAACCACGCACCTGACCGAAGGCCGCGTGTTCTGACGCGCGCGCTCGTCTCAACACGGAACGCATCCCCGCGGAACACACCCCACGGAACACACCCCACGGAACACACTCATGTCCCAGGCCGCGCCACGGCGCCAGCTTCACCTGAACCTCAACGCCCTGCACTCGGGATTCGTGCCCTCGGCATGGCGCGTGCCCGATGCCGACCCGCGCGCGTTCCTCGATATCCAGCATTACATCCGCCTCGCGCGGATTGCCGAGGCGGGCAAGTTCGACGCGATATTCCTCGCCGATAACGCATCGATCGCGGACCAGATCGACTTTCGCCCGATCACCGCGCTGGAGCCCACCGTGCTGCTCGCCTGCGTGGCCGGGGCGACGACGCATATCGGCCTCGTCGCCACGCTGTCCACGAGCTACAACGAGCCGTACAACGTCGCGCGCCGCTTTGCCACGCTCGATATCGTGAGCAATGGCCGTGCGGGCTGGAACGTCGTGACCACGGCCGATGCCGGCTCCGCGCGCAACTTCGGACGCCTGGCACCACCCGATCACGCGCAGCGTTACGCGCGCGCCGACGAATTCACGCGTGTGGTCAAGGCGTTATGGGATAGCTGGGAGGACGATGCCTTCATCGGCGACAAGTCCTCCGGGCGCTTCGTCGATACCGCGAAGCTACAGCCCATCGCGCATCACGGCCCGTTCTTCGATGTGCACGGCCCGCTCAACCAGCCGCGCCCGCCGCAGGGACATCCGGTCCTGTTCCAGGCCGGCGGATCGTCCGACGGCCGCGAGCTCGCCGCGCTGCATGCGGAGGCCGTGTTCTCGGCGGCGCAGTCGTTCGAGGAAGCCCACGCCTATCGCGCCGAGATCAACCAGCGCGCCGAAGTGCTTGGCCGTGGACCCAACGCGGTCAAGGTGCTGCCCGGCCTGACCACGATCATCGGCGCGACGGAAGCGGAAGCGATCGCGCGCCGCAATGCGCTGGTCGATCTGATTCCGTGGTCCTACAGCCTGAACCGCCTGGCCGGCACGCTCGGCATCTCCGCGGACCGCCTGTCGCTGGACCAGCCGCTGCCCGCGGACCTCGTCCTGCCCGCGAACGGCAACCATACGTTCTTCCGCGCAACCGTGGCGTTCGCGCAGCAACGCGGCCTGACCGTGCGCGCGCTCATCCGCGAACTCGCGGGCGGTGGCGGCCATCGCGTGATCGTGGGCACGCCGGAGCAGATCGCGGACGATATCGAACACTGGTTCCTCAACGGCGCGGCCGACGGCTTCAACCTGATGCCCGACGTGCTGCCCGATGGCGTGCAGGCCTTTGTCGATGGCGTGGTGCCCATTCTTCAGCGGCGCGGCCTGTTCCGCACCGAGTACGAAGGCCGCACGCTGCGCGACCATCTGGGGCTGGCGCGTCCCGTGGGTCGCGCTTCCGGACGCAAGGCCGCATGAGGGCCGCTTAAGGGCCGCTCAAGGGCCGCCGCCGCGCGTCTCAGCGCGCGGCGAACGATGGAATGGCGTCGAGCAGTTGCCGCGTATAAGGATGCGCCGGCGCCGTCCAGATCTGCTCGCGGTCACCGCTCTCCACCACCTGTCCGTCCTTCATGACCAGCACTCTGTCCGCGATATAGCGAACCACGCCAAGGTCGTGCGAGATGAACAGGCACGCCAGGCCGTATTCCGCCTGCAGGTCGGCAATCAGATTCAGCACCTGCGCCTGCACCGAGACATCGAGCGCGGACACGGGCTCGTCGCATACGAGCAGCCGTGGCTGCACGATCAATGCGCGTGCAATGCCGATGCGCTGCCGCTGGCCGCCCGAGAACTCGTGCGGGTACCGCCGCAGTACCGAGGCCGGCAAACCCACGCGCTCGATCATCGCGTGCACACGGTCGCGTCGCACGCGGGCATCCGACACGCCGTGGATGCGTAGCGCATCCTCCAGCAACGCGCCAACGGTCTTGCGCGGATTGAGCGAGCCGTACGGATCCTGGAACACGAGCTGCATCGCACCGCGCCACGGACGCAGCCTGCGCCGCGAGATCGCCGCGATATCCGTGCCGTCGAAAACGATTCGCCCGCCATCATGGTCGGAGAGACGGAGAATCGCGCGGGCGAGCGTCGACTTGCCGCACCCCGATTCCCCCACGAGCCCCACCGTTTCGCCGGCGGCGATCGAGAACGACACATCGCGCACCGCATGCGCGGCATGGCGGCCCGTGCGATGGACGACATCGAGGCCCTCTACGCGGATCAGCGGCGCGGCGGCTTCCGCCCGCGGCGTGGGCTGACGGGGCACCGGCTGCACGAGCCGGAACGACGCCGCCGTGCCGTCCGCGCGACGATCGACGCGCAGCTCCGGCAAACGCGCCCGCCGATAATGCGGTGCCTCGCCGCGCGCATGCACGCCGCTCAGCGATGCGCCGAGCAGCGCGCGGGAATAGTCGTGTCGCGGTGCATCGAACAATGCGCGTGCCGGCTGCTCCTCCACCTTGCGGCCATCGTGCATCACCGCCACGCGATCGGCCCAGCGCGAGACCACACCGAGGTCGTGCGTAATCAGCAGCACGCTCATCGAGAGTTCGCGGCGCAGCGAATCGAGCAATGCCAGAATCTGCGCCTGCACGGTGACGTCGAGCGCCGTCGTCGGTTCGTCCGCCACAAGCAGCCGCGGCGAGCAGGCGATGGCCATCGCGATCATCACGCGCTGCCGCTGTCCGCCCGACAGCTGATGCGGGTAGGCATGAAAGCGCCGCTGCGGCTCCGGAATACGCACCAGGTCGAGCAGCTCCACGGCGCGCGCGATGGCCGCCTGCGCCGGCAAGGGGCGATGCAGGCGCAGCGCTTCGACGACCTGCTCCCCGACCGTATGCACCGGGTTCAGCGACGTCATCGGTTCCTGAAAGATCATCGAGACGACATTGCCGCGTACCGCGGTGATCTCTCGCTCGGGCAATGCCAGCAGATCGCGGCCGTCGAGCAGAATGCGCCCATCGACGCGCGCGGATGGCGACAACAGCCGGAGAATGGCCAGTGCGGTCGTCGATTTGCCACAGCCGGACTCGCCGACGAGCGCAACGGTTTCGGCCTCGCCGACGTCGAGGTCGAGCGATGCCACGGCGGGGCGCTCGGCGCCCGGATAGTTCACGGTCAGCCCGCGTAGCGACAGCAATAGTTGCGTCATGATCGGTGCTCCTTGTCTTGCATCCTATCGAGCGCCGCGCGGATCGAACGCCGCCGCGAGCCCGTCGCCGATCAGGTTGAGGGCCAGCACCGTGATCACGATCGCCATGCCCGGCAGCACGCAGACGTACCAGTCGGTGCGCAACACCTCGCGGCCCGCGCCGACCATGTTGCCCCAGCTCGCCACATTCGGATCGCCAAGCCCGAGAAAGGCCAGGCTCGACTCGGTCAGGATCGCGGTCGCGACCATCAGCGATGCCGATACCAGCACCGGCGTCAGCACGTTGGGCAAGATGTCGTGCGCGATGATGCGCGCATCGCTCGCGCCGAGCGCCTCGCTGGCGAGCACCATGTCGCCATGCCGCAGCCGCAATACCTCCGCGCGTACCAGCCGCGCGAGCGCGGGCCATGAGGTAATGCCGATGGCAAGCGCAATCTTCCCGATCGACGGTTGCGCCACCGCGACGATGGCCAGCGCGAACAGGAACGACGGAATGGTCTGGAAGAACGTGGTCACGACACCGAACGCGCGATCGATGCGGCCGTTGAAGTCGTTGCCGTAGTAACCCGCGGCAATGCCACCCGCCACACCGAGCACGACGGCAATCGCCGTGGACACCGCGGCGATCGTCAGCGATGCGCGCGCCCCGTGGAAAAGGCCGGCAAGAATGTCGCGCCCGAGCATGTCGGAGCCCAGCGGATACGCGGCGTCGCGTCCCGGCCAGAGCAGCGGCTCGGTCGCCATGTCGAGCGGATCGCCCGGAAACAGCCAGCCGGCGGTGACGGCGGCGGCCACGACCGCGAGCAGCAGCACGGTGCCGACCCACGCGCTCGGGGAACTCAGCAGCCGGCGCAGCGCACCGTGCCGGCGCGCCGTCACTGGCGCGAGCGGCTCGGCCAGATCGGCGGCCGCGACATCGATCAGCGATGCCGCGTCGCCGCGCAACGATGGAGATGACGAAGACATGAACGACTCCCCGAACTCAATGCGGCAAACGGATGCGCGGATCCACGCGCGCATAGACCGCATCCACGATCCAGTTGACGACGATCACGACCACCGAGCTGCACAGCAGGATGCCCAGCAGCAGGTTGTAGTCGCGTTGATAGAGCGCGTCGAACGCCGTGCGTCCGAGCCCGGGCCACGAGAAGACCGTCTCGACGATCACCGCGCCGCCGATCACGGAGCTCGCCTGCACGCCGATCATCGTGATCAGCGGCAGCAGCGCATTGCGCAGGACGTGACGCGTGAGCACGCGCGGTGCCGGCGCGCCCTTGGCCACGGCCGTCCGCACGAAGTCCTGGCGCCGGACCTCGATCATGCTGGCGCGCATCAGCCGCACATACACGGCCATATAGAACAACCCCAGCGTGATCGCGGGCAGGACCAGATGCTGCCCGACGTCGAGCGCGTAGCGCCAGCCCGTGTAGCCCGATTCGACCGTGAACATGCCGCCGACGGGCAGCCAGTCCAGCCAGACCGAGAACACGAGCACGAGCATCAGCCCAATCCAGAACAGCGGTGTGGCAAAGCACAGCAGCGCGGCGGCGGAGATGGCGGTATCGAGCAGCCGACCCGCGCGGCCCGCCGCCAGCACCCCGAGGCCCGCACCGACGACCACCGCGAACGCGATGCTGGCGCCCATCAACAGCAGCGTGGCGGGCAGCCGTTGCGCGATCAGGTCGAACACGGGCATGCCCTGGCGATGCGAGTAGCCGAGGTCGAGTTGCGCGAGATGCCAGAGGTATTTGTACAGCTGCACCCACAACGGCTGGTCGAGGCCGAACTGCGCGCGCAGCGCGGCGAGGTACTCGGGCGTGGCGGCACCCGCTTCGCCCGCAAGCACCTGCGCCGCGTCGCCGGGCGCCAGCCGCAGCAGGAAGAAGTTCACCACCGCGATGCCGAGCACCACGCCAGCCAGTTGCGCGAGGCGCCGCGCAAGCCTGTCCAGGGAATACCGATTACTTGCCAGCATCGGCGCGTGCCACCGTCGCGCTCGCACCCGGCGGCTGCGCGAACCATGCGTTCTTCAGCGATGCGTAGATCTGATCCACGCCGCTGACCGTGTCGCGCAGCGACGACGATTGCACGGTGAAGAAGCGCAGTTCGAGCAGCGGCACGGACGGCAGGTCGTTCTGCACGACGGTCTGGAAGCGCTTGAACAGTTCCACGCGCTCGGGCTGGCTAGGCGAGCCCTGTGCCTCGTCGATCAGCTTGTTGGCCTCCTCACCACGGTAGCCGGAACCATTCGACCACGGAATGTTCTTGCCCACGGTGTCGGCGCGATAGGCGCGCGTCACCCCGACGAGCGGATCCGCGAAGCCGGCGAACCACACCACCGCGAGATCGAAGTCGCGATCGCCGTAGACGCGCCTGGTATACGTCGGCGTGTCCTGCGTGCGCACATTCACGTCGATGCCGACCCGCTTGAGCGCCTGCTTGATGTACTCGGCGCTACGCTTGTAGTCGTCGCCATACGGCAGATAGTCGATCTGGATCTTGAGCCGGTTGCCATCGGCGCCACGCTTGAGCCCCGCCGCATCGAGCAGCGCCTCGGCCTTGGCCGGGTCATAGGCGTACTTCGGCACCGCCGGGTTGAAGAACTGCGTGAGTGTCGACACGACCGGGCTGACCGCCGGCTTGCCAAAACCGAACCAGACGACCTTGTTCAGCGCGTTGAGATCGATCGCATGGGCGAGCGCCTGGCGCACGCGCACATCCTTGAAGTACGGGCGATCGAGGTTCACGTCCATGAACAGCCACGGCGAAATCCAGTCGTAGCCGCGCGTCTCCAGCTTCAGCGACGGCAGCTGGGCCAGACGCTGCGCATCCTTGAGCGGCACCGGATTGAACGGTGCGTACTGCGCCTCGCCCTTTTCCAGCGCGGCGGCACGCGCGCTTGCGTCGGGAATGACCTTGAATACGATCTTGTCGAGGTACGGCTTGCCCTTGTCCCAGTAGTTCGGATTGCGCTCGAGCACGATGTAGTTGCCCTTGCTCCATTCCTTGAACACGAACGGGCCGGTACCCACCGGCTTGTTGTTGTACGGGTTGTTGAGGATGTCGGTGCCTTCGTACAGATGCTTCGGCAGTACCTGCGCGCCATTGCTGTTGAGCGAACTCAGCACCGCCAGCGACGGCTCGGAGAAGTGCAGGACGACCGTGAGCGGATCCGGTGTATCCACCTGCGTGACCTTGCCGAACAGAATCTGGTTGCGCGGATGCAGCTTCTTCCAGACGTTCTCGAGCGTCCATTTGACGTCGGCCGACGTGAACGGCTTGCCGTCGTGCCACTTGACGTTGGGCCGCAGATGGAACGTCAGCGTCTTCGAATCCTTCGAGATGTCCCAGCGCTCGGCCAGGGCCGGCTTGAGCTTGAAGTCGTTGTCGTACTCGACAAGGCCGTCGAACACGTTGGCGCTGAAGAAGCCCGTCGGGGCGGCCGAATTGAGCGCGGACGTCAGGATGACCGGTTCGGGCTGGATGATCGTGGTCAGCGTGCCGCCGGTGCGCGGGGTTTCCGCCGCCGGCGCGGCGGAGGCATGCGGACTCGAAAGCAGCGCCAGGGTGGCGGGCAGCAGGAGCGTCCGGACAAATTTCTGGAACATGACAAGGGCGGGAAAGAGATGGGTCACCCAATATAGGGACCCGTCGGGCACGCGCGAACGAACGTTTACGCATGCCGATATGCGCCGGCCGCCCATATCCAACCGCGAATTCCTTCGTTCTGCGCGGCTCGCCCCGCGGCGTATGGTGCGGAGCATTGCCCATCCCAAACAACAGGGAGACGAGTCCATGACACAGAACCTCACCCAGATCGAACTCGACGTACGCCCCGTTTCGGGACGCATCGGCGCCGAAGTCCGCGGCGTGCGCCTTGACGGCGACCTGCCGGGTGCGACGTTCGACGCCATCCGCGCGGCACTGCTGCGCCACAAGGTGCTGTTTTTCCGCGAGCAGGGGCATCTCGACGATGCCACGCAGGAAGCGTTCGGCTCGCTGTTCGGCCCGCCCGTCCCGCATCCGACGGTGCCCGTGCGCGCGGGCACGCAGTATCTGCTCGAGCTGGATTCGCAACACGGGGGTGGCCGCGCGAACTCGTGGCATACGGATGTCACGTTCGATCTCGCCTATCCGCAGGTGTCGGTGCTGCGCGCGGTGGAGGTGCCCACTTACGGCGGCGATACGGTATGGGCCAACACCGCGGCGGCATACGAGGAGCTCCCGCCGCCGCTGCGCGAGCTTGCCGACAAGCTCTGGGCCCTGCACACCAACGACTACGACTACGCGGGCTCGCGCGTGTTGCCACACGGCCCGGATGCGCAGCATTATCGCGACGTGTTCACGCGCACCGTCTACGAGACCGAGCATCCGGTCGTGCGCGTCCATCCGGAAACCGGCGAGCGCACGCTCGTGCTCGGGCATTTCGTGAAGCGCCTGCTTGGCTATTCCGCCAGCGACTCCGCGCATCTGATCTCGGTCCTGCAGAGCCATGTCCATCGGCTCGAGAACACCGTGCGGTGGCGCTGGCAGGCCGGCGACGTGGCCATCTGGGACAACCGCGCAACGCAGCACTACGCGATCAACGATTATGGCGACACGCGCCGTATCGTGCGCCGCGTGACCATCGCGGGCGATGTGCCGGTGAGCGTGGACGGCGAACGCAGCCGCGCCATCAAGCCCGCGCGCGACGGCGGCAACCTCGCGGCGGCGGACACGCGCAAGGCTGCCTGATCCATCGACACCGTCGATCATCAGAAGCTAAATTCGCCATTTTGGCTTTGGCGAAGTGTCGTTTAGGCTGTCCCCATCGTTCAAACAGAGCTGCGTTGCCGGCCCGCATCCGCCAGCACACGCCGCCACGAGGAGACCGCCTTGACTTCTTCCCATTCCGCTTCCGCCCATTCCGACGTAGTATCCGATATGCCGCTGCCCGCCCGGCGACGCTTCCTGCGGGCCGGCGCGGCCGCGTTTGCCACCGCGCTGGCCGGCACCGGCTGCGCGAGCCGCCCTGCAGCGAGTACCGCCCAGACGGGTACCTCGGATCCAGCCTCCATGCGCGCGACCCGCATTCGTTCCTCCGCCAGCGACGGCGTCGAGCTTGCCGTCTTCGAGACCGGCAACCCCAACGGCCGTCCCGTCATCTTCATCCACGGCTTCGCGCAGAGTCATGAAAGCTGGGTAAAGCAGATGTCCGCGCCGGAACTCCAGCATCTGCGCCTGATCGCGTTCGACCTGCGCGGCCATGGCGACTCCGGCAAGCCACTCGTCAAGGAGGCCTATCACGACAACGTACGCTGGGCCGAGGACGTCCGATCGGTGATCCGCGCAACGGGCGCGCGAAAACCTGCCATCGTCACGTGGTCCTATGGCGGCCGCGTGGTCAACGATTATCTGACCGCATTCGGCGATGGAGAAATCGGCAGCCTGAACTACGTGGCCGCGACGTCGACGAGCGCGCCGTTCGGGCAAGGACGTTCCGCGCGGCTGATGGTGCCAATGATGTCCGACGATGCGATGGAAGCGGAGAAAGGCACCGAAGCGTTCCTGCGCGCATGTTTCGCGCGCCCACCGAGCGCGGCGGAACTCGCACAGATGGAACGCTTCAACGCCAAGACGCCCGTCGCCGTGCGCAAGCTGCTGGCCGGACGGCCCGCGGCGTACGACAACACGCTACGCGCGGTTCGCGTGCCGATGCTCGTCACGCACGGCCGCGAGGATCAGATCTCCGCGGTGGCGATGAGCGAGTACACGCACAAGCTCGTACCGCATTCGACGCTCTCGATCTACGAAGCCATCGGCCACGGCACGTTCTACGAGGACCCCGCGCGCTTCAACGCGGAGTTGCTGGCGCTGATGGCGAAGCAGGCCGCGTAGGCTCCGGCTCCCACTTAATTACCCCATGACACCGCGATATCGCCGTTGACGAACGTCTGGCAGGCCATGCGGTAGCCGTCCGCGAGGTCCTGTTCCGACAGATGCTTGCGTTCCTTCGGCTTGACCGCGTCGGTATTCGCGAGGCCCGTCTCGATCTTGCAGCGGCACGTGCCGCAGATGCCGCCGCCGCACTTGAAAGGTATGCCGCCCTGCTCGCGCAGCGAGATGCGCAGCAGGTTGCTGTTGCTCGGCGCGGTCACGGTCTTGCCCGCGTTGGTCACGAACGTCACCTCGACGGTCGTGCGTTCCGCGGGCGTTGCGGCGGGCGTTGCGGCGGGGGTCGCCTCGGTGGCGGGCGCGGTGCCCAGCGTGTCCTGTGTCATAGTTTCTTCAGCGAAAGGTCCATCGTCCCGAACTTGGCAAGGCCCTGGAGCGCCGCGCGCGCGGCGTCCAGCGTGTCGAACCGTTCGAGAAACTTCGATGGCACCAGGTTGATCGTTTCGGCCTCGCGCCCGGCGGACTCGTCGATCACGCGCACCTTCACCGGCTGGTGAAGTTCGGCGATCACGAAGCTCGCGGTGGCGCGGCCATAGAACACGTAGTCATAGGTTTCCAGCGGCCGGATGTCGTCGAGCGAGCCTTCCATGGGCTCGGTGCGAAACTGGCCCGGCTTGCTGGTGAGGATGACGTACATCATGCCGGCATCTCTTCCTGGCACAACTCGATGTCGTGCGTCAGCCAGATCTGGCAGGCCAGCCGAAAGCCCTGCTCGATACGCTCGCCGAGTTGCTTCTTCTCCTTCCAGTTCGGGGGCGGCAGATGCTCGGCACCGGCCAGCACCTTGCACGCGCACTTCGAGCACTTGCCCATGCCGCATTCGTATCGCAGGTTCGGATACGGAAACTGCTTGATACCGGCGCGCACGACCAGATTCGTTTCGGGCTTTACCTCGTCCGTGAAGACTTGGCCGTTCTTGTGAAAGACAACTTTCGGCATATAGGTTCCAACGTGTAGCGGTCAGTGCCAGATAACCATCGCGCAGATCGTCGACACGACGAGCCCCGCGATCACCGGCAACAACAGTGCGCGCACGGCCTCGAGTACCGGCACTCGCGCAAAACCGGCCACGGCGATCAGCGACGACCACGCGATGAGCGTGCCGCCACCGGTCCATACCGCGCCCATCTGTCCCACGGCGGCGAGCGTCGCGGAGTCGAAGCCGACCACCGGACCGAGCGCGCCGGCCAGCGTGCCCGTCAGCGGCAGGCCGGCGAAGCCGGAGCCGTCGATGCCCGTGATCATGCCGACCAGCAGCACGCCGAAGGCCACGAGCACGTGGTTGTCGGGAATCATGTGCTGGTAGGCCTGGATCAATTCGAACAGCAGGCTCGGTGCCTTGCCGGCATCCACGCCCAGGATCTGCGCGGCGGTCTCGCCCGCGCCGACAAAGAAGAAGCCCGCGATCGGCAGCACCGAACCCATCGCCTTGAACGCGAACACGAAGCCGTCCGTGATGTGTTCGGGGCAAACGTCGAGCATGCGGCGCGGACCCTCGGCGGCCAGCGTGGCCAGCATCATCAGCACGGCCGCGACGCCGCCGACCAGCGCGGCAGCCGCGCCGCCCTTGAGGTCGGGCATCCCGCTGGCCACCTTCGGCAGCACCATCAGCGAGACCACGCACACGAACGCCAGCGGTGTCAGCACCGCGAAGAACTTGGACCACTTGATGCGGCGCTGCTCCACCATGGCAAGACTGCGTTCGATATTGGCGTCGGTGACGAGGGGCTCGTCGTGCGACGTGCCGCGCGCGATCTCGGCCTTGTCGAACGTACCCGTGCCTTCCACCTCCGGATCGATGCCGTTTGCCTTGGCCTGCCACCGGTCGAGCAGCGCGCCGCTGGCCGGAACGATATGACGGCGCATGGACAGGTACGCCAGCGCCAGCGCGATAAAGCCCGTAATGATCGACAGCACGAGCGCGCGGTCCGCGACCACGGCCGCGCTGACGGCCGCACCGGCCGCCTTGGCGCTGATACCGGGCGCCACGCCGATGACGTAGTCCGACGATAGCGCCATGCCCTGCCCGGCGATCGCAATGGCCATGGCCCCCGCGAGCGGCGGCAGGCCCGCGGCAATCGCCGCCGGCAGCAGAATCGCCGAGACCAGCGGCACCGCCGGCGTCGGCCAGAAGAACAGCGAGATCACATAGGTAATGCCCGCGAGGATGAAGTACGCGCTATGCCCGTTCTTCATGATCACGCGGAAGGGCTCGACCATCCGGATATCCGATCGCAATGTCTTGAGCGCATTGAGCAGCGCGGTCATGAACGCGATCACCAGGAAGATGTTGAACAACTCTTTCGCCGCCACGAGGCTCGCGCCGAAGATGCCGCCGAGCGCTTCGACGGGATTGCCGGTAATGGCCAGGATGACGCAGAAGGTGCCGACGATCGACGGCACCACGACGTTGGCGCGCAGGATCATGGTCAGCACGATGACCACGACGCCCAATAGATATACCCAATGGGCAATGCCGATCTCTACCGTTGGTTGCATGAGGCTCCCCTGATGTGGGGCCCTTGTGGGGGCAGGTTTGATGAGTGATTGAATTTCCGTTTCGTATACTATATTCCGACGCAAACGAAACACAAGTGAAAACCGGCAAGGTTAGGGAAACTCCGTGCCGTCACCCCTATGTAGTGCCAGAAACCGCACCACTGCACGGTTTCAGCGCATCCCGCACCGTTATCGACTGCGCGCGCCCTGCGCCATGCCCCAAAAACTCCGCTAGCAATTTCTTTGGCAATGTGTAGACTGTATACCGAATTGCAGCCCCCAACGGTCACGACAGCCCACTCATGCTCCATATCACCGACGAACAGATCGACCGCCATGTCAGCGCGGCGGATGCGCAGGCCGCCATGCTCGAAGCGTTCCGCAGCTTCGGCCAGCATCGCGCGGCCATGCAGGAGCGCATCCGCACCGAGGCCGGCGGCGTCAAGTTGTCCACGCTGGGCGCGGTCATTCCGGATCAGCAGGTGGCGGGCGCCAAGGTGTATACGACGATCGCGGGTCAGTTCTCTTTCGTGATCCTGCTGTTCTCCACCGTCAGTGGCGCGCCGCTCGCATCGTTCGATGCCGGTGCGATCACCCGGCTGCGCACCGCGGCGTGCACGGTACTGGCGGCGCAGCGGCTCGCGCGCCCCGACGCGCAAACGCTCGCGCTGTTCGGCGCGGGCACGCAGGGTGTGCAGCACGCGCTGCAGCTGTCGGCGGCGCTGCCGCTGGAACGCATCCTGATCAGCGACCCGCATGCCGACGCCTCCGTGGCGGAACGTCTGACCGCGCAGTGCGGGATCCCGGCCACGTTCGCCACGCCCGAAACGTGCGTGGCCGAGGCCGATGTCGTGGTGACCGCCTCGCGCTCGACCACACCGCTGTTCGCCGGCGCGTCGCTGCGCCGGGGCGCGTTCGTCGCGGCCATCGGCTCGAGCCTGCCGCATACGCGCGAGCTCGACGACACGGCATTGGCGCGCGCCGCCGCGGTGGTCGTCGAATGGCGGCCGCAATCGCTGCGCGAAGCGGGTGACCTCGTGCTGGCCGATCCGTCCGTGCTGCCCGATCACAAGATCGTCGAGCTCGGCGATGTGTTGCTGGACCGGCACACCGTTCGGCATAGCGCGGACGACATCGTCATCTACAAATCCGTCGGCGTCGGCCTCGAGGACATAGCCCTCGCCGGCGTTGCCTACCAGCGGATCACCGCAGCCCGGGAAGCCCGGGCCGCATGACTCGCACCCAAACCCCTCCCCTTCTTCATTCCATCCCAGTCAAGGAGCCCACAAAATGGCAGAACTGATGAACCGCGAAGACTTCCGCGCCGCCCTCGAGAACGCGATCAAGGGCAAGAGCGCCAACCAGGCACCGTTCAGCAAGGCATGGGCCGGCGGCACGCTGACGCGCGAGCATCTGGCGCGCTGGGCGGAGAACCACTATCACTACGTGGGCCCGTTCGCCGACTACCTCGCCTATATCTACGCGCGCACGCCGGACCACATGACCGAGGCCAAGGACTTCCTGCTGGCCAACATGTACGAAGAGGAAATCGGTGGCGACCGCCACACCGACCTGCTGGTCCGTTTTGCCGAAGCCTGCGGCACCACGCGCGAGCGCGTCGTGGACCCGGACAACATGTCGCCGACCACGCGCGGGCTGCAAAGCTGGTGCTATGCCGTGGCGATGCGTGAAGACCCGGTCGTCGCGGTCGCCGGCCTCGTCGTCGGCCTGGAATCGCAGGTGCCGTCGATCTATCGCAAGCAGACTCCGACGCTGCGCGAGAAGTACGGCTTCACGGACGAGGAAGTGGAATTCTTCGACCTGCATATCGTGTCCGACGAAATCCATGGCGAGCGCGGCTACCAGATCGTCCTCGAGCATGCCAACACGCCCGAACTGCAGGCCCGCTGCCTGAAGATCTGCGAGATCGGCGCGCAGATGCGACTGCTGTACACGACCGCGCTCTTCTACGACTACGTCGAGACCAAGCCGGCCGCGATCGCCGCCTGATGCACGGGGCCACGACGATGACGGACACGTACCGCAACTACATCGACGGCGAATGGTGCGACAGCGTGAGCGGTCGCCTGTTCGACAACATCAACCCGGCCGACACGCGCGAGATCGTCAGCCGCCATGCGGCGTCCGACGCGCGTGACGCGGAGGCGGCCGTCGCGGCGGCGGCCGCCGCGTTCCCGGGCTGGCGCAAGACGCCGATCGGCAAGCGCGCGAAGATCCTCAACGATGCCGCGGCCTGGCTCGAAGCCAATGCCGATGCCTTCGCGGCGGAACTCACGCGCGAGGAAGGCAAGGCACTGAACCTGGCGCGCGACGAGATCGTGCGTTCGGCGCAGACGCTGCGCTTCTATGCGGTGGAAGGCCAGACCTACTCGGGCGAGACCTTCCCTCAGGACGATCCGGACATGGTCGTCTACACGCAGCGCGAGCCGCTGGGCGTGGTCACCGTCATCTCGCCGTGGAACTTCCCGGTGTCGATTCCCGCGCGCAAGATCGCGCCGGCGCTCATCGCGGGCAACACCGTCGTGTTCAAGCCGTCGTCGGATGCGCCCCTCTCCGGCCTGCGGCTGGCCGAGGCGTTCGTCAAGGCCGGCATTCCGCGCGGCGTGCTGAACTTCCTGACCGGCAGCGCGGGAGAAGTGGGCGAGACCATCGTCGCATCGCCGGCCATTCGCGCGGTGTCGTTCACGGGATCGACGTCGGCGGGCGAGCAGATCCATCGCGCGGTATCGATGACCACGCGCACGCAGATGGAGCTTGGCGGCAAGAACCCGCTGATCGTGATGGAGGACGCCGATCTCGACCAGGCCGTCGATCTCGCGGTCAAGGGTGGCCTGTCGCTGTCCGGCCAGGCATGCACGGGCACGAGCCGCATCATCGTGATGGCTGCGGTGAAGCAGGCTTTCACCGAGAAGCTCGTGGCGCGCGTCAAATCGCTCAAGATCGGCAGCGGCATGCAGTCCGGCATGGACCTCGGCCCGCTGGCCACGCGCAAGCAGCGCGAGACCGTGCTCGGCTATATCGAGATCGGCAAGGGTGAAGCCACGCTGCTGACGGGCGGCAACGCGCTGACCGATGGCGATTTCGCGCACGGCTACTACGTGGCCCCGACGGTCTTTACCGACGTGACGATGTCCATGCGTATCGCGCGCGAGGAGATCTTCGGGCCGGTGCTCGCGATCATCGAGGCGACCAGCTACGCCGATGCGATGGCCAAGGCCAACGACACCGAGTACGGATTGTCCGCGGCGATCGCCACGCGCAATCCGCGATATGCGCACGACTTCGCCAACGATATCGAGTCGGGCACCGTCAAGATCAACCGCACGACCACGGGCAACCTCGTCAACGCGCCGTTCGGCGGGCTCAAGCGGTCGAGCACGGCGACATTCCGCGAATCCGGCCGCGCCGGCATCGAGTTCTATACCCAGATCAAGACGATCTACCGCGGCTGTTAAATCCATCTGCAAGGAGTCTGTATTCATGAAGGCAAGCATCAAGCTCGAACTGCGCGAGGCCCGCGTCATGGTCGAGGCGGCCGTCGCCAAGGCCAGGGAGATCGGCGTGCTGGAGTCCATCTGCATCGTCGATGACGGCGGCTATCCGCTGCTGCTCGAACGCATGGACGGCGCGCGCATCACGGGTCCGCAGATCGCATGGAACAAGGCGTTCACCGCGGCCGGCCACAAGCGCTCGACGCATCTGTTCAATACGGCCCCCAACGGTCCCGCGCTGCCCGGCAACGAGGCGTTCGGCATTCAGTGGAGCTTCGAAGGCAAGTTCGCCGTATTCGTCGGCGGCTTTCCGGTGGTCGTCAACGGCGAGGTGATCGGCGGCGTCGGCCTCTCGGGCGGCAACGGCGAGCAGGACACCGCATGCGGCGTGGCCGCGCTGGAAGCATTGCGCGATCTGCTGGCGGGCGAGGACCTGCAGGTGCTCGCGCAGGCGGACATCAAGAAGTAAGCAGGCAGGAGGGCCACCAGTCATGTCCTATCGCATTCATGTCATCGAGACCCAGGCCACGTTCGACGTGAACGACGGCGAGACGGTACTCGACGGCGCATTGCGCGCGGGGGTGTGCCTCGCGCACGAATGCACGTTCGGCGGTTGCGGCACGTGCCGCGTACAGGTCGTCGAAGGCGCGGTCGCGTACGAGGAGTTCCCGATGGCGCTGACCGAGGAAGAGGCGGCCACCGGCGCGGCACTCGCCTGCCAGGCGCGGCCCACCGCGGACCTCGTGCTCAGCGTGGCGCGCGCGGGCGACGTGGACATTCCCGCGCAGCGCGTCACGGCGACCGTGCGCGAACTAGGCTGGCTCGGCCCCGAGGTCGCGCATCTGCGCCTGGCGCTGCCGGACGACGTGTCGTTCCAGTACGCGCCGGGCCAGTATATGAAGATCCTGCTCGACGACGGCACCCATCGCAGCTTCTCCATGGCATCGGCGCCGCGCGGCAACGACGTGGACTTCCACGTGCGGCGCATCGCCGGCGGCCGCTTCACGGCGACGCGCCTGCCGACGCTGCAGCCCGGCGACCGGCTCGAGGTGGAAGTGCCGCATGGCAACTTCAGCCTGCGCAAGGAAGATTACCGGCCGCTGCTGATGATCGCTACCGGCACGGGGCTCGCGCCGATCAAGAGCATGCTCGAGTCGTTGATGGACGACCCCGATTGTCCGCCGGTCTCGCTGTACTGGGGCGCGCGGTCGATGGAGGATCTGTATCTGCACCACGAGATTGCCGCGTGGGGCGAGCGTCTCTACGATTTCCAGTACGTGCCGGTACTCTCGCGCGCCGGCGACGACTGGCAGGGACGGCGCGGCCATGTGCAGGACGCGGTGTGCCAGGATCATGGGGATCTGTCCGAGCATGCGATCTACCTGTGCGGCTCGCCGAACATGATTCGCGATGCGCGGCAGACGTTCGCGGCGATGGGCGCGCAGTCACCCTTTGTCTACGCCGATGGCTTCACGTTCCAGCATGCCTGACATCCGTCCAAGCTAGATCTGGAAGGCGGCTGCGATGTTGACCGTATACAATAGCGGCATTCACGCCGCCTTCCATGATCATGAACGACGCCTCCGCGGGCCTGCCCCGTTCCACGACGCCGGACCTTCCGGTAGCCAGCCTTGGCGCGCAGCACTCGCCGCTGTTCGCGCTGGTGACCGACACGCTGCGCCAGCGCATTCTCGGCGGCCAGTATGAGCAGGGCGAACGGCTCGTCGAGAACACGCTGTCCCAGGAGCTCGGCGTCTCCCGCATCCCGGTGCGGGAAGCGTTACGCGCGCTTGCCGCCGAAGGACTGGTCAAGATCGAGCCCCGGCGCGGCGCCTCGGTGGCGCGTCTCTCCCCCAATATCGCGCGCGAGATGGTGGAAGTGCGCGCCACGCTCGAGGGTCTCAATGCCAAGCTTGCGGCACAACGCCGCGATCCGGCCCTGATCGCCGAGATCGAAAAGGTGCTGGAAGAAGGGAATGCCGCCGTCAACAGCGGCCAGACCGAGCGCTTCGTCGAACTGAACTCGCGCTTCCATGAGGTGCTGGGCAACATCGCCGCCAACAGCGTGCTGCAGGACATGATGCGCTCGCTGCGCGAACGCACGGCGCTGCTGTTCGCGCCGGCCAACCTGAGCCGCGCGCGCATCAACTGGGACGAGCACGCCCAGATCCTCCAGGCCGTCATCGCCGGCGATGCCGACCTCGCTTCACTGCTGGCCACGCGCCACGTCTACAGCGCCGCCAAGGCCGTCGAGGCCATGAACATCGACGGCGAACCGCCTCGCGGCTGACCCGCGCCGATACCGGCACCGAGGCCGACCCCGTGCCCCATGGGCGACCACGCCCATGTCACACCTTGGTGCACCGCACCAATATAGTGTATACTGTAGGCTGATTTCGAACCACAGTAGGGAATACGACCATGTCGTCCAAGCAATACCCGGAGGCCGCTTACTTCAACCGTCCGGTCGGCGCGCAACTGCTGCGCCACTACGCACGCCGCAATGCCGTGCGCCATGCCACGCCGCTGCTGCCGTCCTTCGCCGATATCGCGAAGATGCTGGCATGGGTGCCGGCCCTCTTCGAACGCAAGCCCGGCACCGCGCGTCAGCACTGACGTTGACCGCATGGCGGAACAACGCGGCGTGATTGACCGGCAATCGCACACCGCGTTCGCGCCCGCGTCCGGAATTCGTGGTTTGTCCCGACATTGACGGCAAGACCGGCCGTCATAATGGTGCCGCCCTCGCCCAAACGAGCGGCATCACAGAAAGACATCGGAGACAAACTTGAGTATCAAGACTGACGCGCTGCGCCCGCCGCGCGCGCTGCGCACCCGTATCTCGAAACTGGCTGGCATCCTCACCGCCGTGCTGACGGCCGGCATCGTGGCCGCACCGGCCGCGCACGCCGCGGAGGCATGGCCCGCCAAGCCCATCAAGGTCATCGTGCCCTATACGCCGGGCGGTTCCACCGACACGGTTTCGCGCGTGGTGTTCGAGAAGGTGGCGCAAAGCCTTGGCCAGCCGATCATCATCGAGAACAAGCCCGGGGCGAACAGCACGCTCGGCGTTGGCGTGGCCGCGCGTGCGACGCCCGATGGCTATACGTTCGTCTCGATCCTCGCGGCCTACAGCGCGAACATGTCGCTGTACTCGAAGCTCAGCTACAAGCCCTCGGACCTCGTGCCCGTCGCGGAGATGGCCGAATTGCCGCTGTTCCTGTTCGCGAGCAAGAAGGTACCGGCGAAGACCGTCGGCGAACTGGTGGCCTATGGCAGGAAGCACCCGGACACGCTCACGTTCGGTTCGAGCGGCATCGGCAGTTCGGCGCACCTGACCGGCGAGCGTCTGGCCATGGAATCGAAGGTCAAGATGACCCACGTGCCGTACAACGGTAGCGCGCCCATCCTGCCGGCATTGGTGTCCGGCGAGGTGTCGGTCGCGTTCGACCCGCTGCTCGTGCCGATGCCGCATGTGAAATCCGGCAAGATCAACGTGCTGGCGGTGGCGTCGGCCAAGCGCTGGCCGGGCGAGCCGAATATTCCGACGATGGAGGAGGCAGGCTTTCCCGGCTTCCTCATGAGCTCGTGGACGGGCCTGCTGGCGCCGGCCGGCACACCGCAGCCGATCGTCGATCGCATGGCGAAGGAGATCGCCGCGGCCACCGCGAGCCCCGACGTCGCGAAGAAGCTGACCGACCTCGGTTTCGTGCCCGTCGGCGGCACGTCCGAGGAGTTTCGCAAGCTGATCGAGCGCGATACCGTGCGCTATGCCGAGATCGTCAAGGCGGGGAAGATCTCGCTCGACTGACCCCGGACCGGGGAGACGGAGGCTCGTGTGGGCCGCTCACCGCCCGGTTTTGTCACGAAAACAAGCCATGCTCGCAAGGGCATGGCTTTTTTCATGTGCAAGACGCGTTAGAGTATCGGCGAGAATATTGCCGGGGCAGGCACAGGCGTTAGAGGGCCGTAGTCGATGAGTTTCCTGAATTTTCTGAAGCGGAGAAAGAAAAAGGCGCGGGGGCGCACGCCCGGCGCCGCCCCCGCATCCGTGCCGGGACCGGCCACGCGGCCGGCCGACACGCGTCCGGTGCCGCCGATCGTCAGCATGCCGAAGAGCGCATACGACCGCGTCTATGCGGAAGTCATGGCCAACGTGGAAGGCCTGTCGCAGGACGACGTGGCCGAGCTGCTCCTGCTGGTCAAGGAGAGCGGCAGCGATGGACTGAACCTCGGCGGCTATTTCACGCGCGGCTACGAGCGTTTCTTCAAGAATCGCGCGTGGCGCTGGCGGGAATATGACGAGTGGCGCGAGACCTTCGAGAAGCTCGCCGCGTTTCCGTCGAACTGGACGGACATCAACTACGTCCCCACCCCGGCGAACCGGCCCACGCATACGCGGCTGCTCGACCTCGACGTGGTGGAGCTCCAGCATTACCTGACGGAAACGGGCGTGGCGTTCGATGCATCGCTGCAGAAGACGCAGCTCGCTTCCATGGCCGAACACACGGAGGGGCTCAAGACCTCGAAGCTGTGGACGCGTCTGCTGAAGAAGGAAGACGAGGCGGTGCAGGAAGCGATCGCGCGGCGGCCCAAGGTCCTCTACGACCTGCTGATGCGAACCATCGCCTATCGCGCGAAGAGCATCCGCGATCTCGAGCGCGCGCAGGCGCTCGGCATCCGCAAGCACGAAGTGATGCTCGTTTTCGAAGCCGACCGGCGCTTCGTCGATCTCGCGCGCAAGAAGAATCCCGACGCCGTGCCGCCGTACTACCCAAACGATTTCACGCAGTTGCGGCCCATCCTCGGGAACGACTTCGAGAACGACTGACCCATGGGACAGCGGGCATCGAAGCAGACGCTGCGGCCGCGCAAGGCACCCACGCAGGTGCGTGCCGAGGAAACGGTCGCGGCCATCGTGGAAGCGGCCGCGCAGGTCCTGGAGCTGCATGGCTTCGAAGGCTTCAACACGAATGCGGTGGCACAGCGCGCCGGTGTCAGCATCGGTTCGCTCTATCAGTATTTCCCGGGCAAGGATGCGCTAACGGTCGCGCTGATCCGGCGCGAGTCGCGCGCGTTCCATGACGACATGGCCGCCGCGCTCGGCATGCGCAGCGGCAAGGCCGCGCTCGAGTACCTGATTCGCGCGTGCGCGCGGCAGCAGCTTCAACGGCCACGTCTCGCGCGGCTGCTCGATATCGAAGAAGGACGCCCCGCGATTCAGGGCGAGGTGTCCAAGGCGGAGATCGAGCAGCTGGTGCTGAGCATCGTCCGGCGCGCGGCGCCGGCACATCCCCAACCGGACGTCGCGGCGGGCGACCTGCTCGCCATGATCCGCGGCATGGTCGATGCCGCGGGCGAACGCGGCGAACGCGATATCGAGAATCTGGAGGCTCGGCTGCGCGCCGCCGTCTTCGGCTATCTGGCTCGCTCGAAAATGTGAGCAGCCGACACCCGGCGCATCCGCGAACGCGCCGGAAACGCATGACAGGTGAGCGATTTCGGCCCGGCCGGATCCGCCTGCCCATGCGAGTACGAAATATGAGCAATTGCTTATATTCTGACGTCATCGTGCAGCGACGGCATCCCGCCGCCGCGCCGTACCTAGCGCACACTTGCCAAGAGCCATCACGATGACCGACATCATGCACACCATGAAGCTCAACCACCTGAGCTTCCCTTCCGCCGACACGGCCGCGACGGCCCGGTTCTTCGAACGCTATCTCGGCTTCCGCATCGCGGGCCGCTGGGAAGAGTCCTACATCATCAAGCGACAGGGCTTCGACGTGGTCATCGAACACGTCAGCGATGTTCGCCCCGAGTGGCCGCGCAATTTCCACGCGGGCTTCGAACTGCCCACGCTCGAAGCCGTGCAGGAACTCTATGCAAGATTCCGGAGCGAGGGCGTCCAGCTGGAGACCGACATCTTCAACAACGGCCGCGGCTCCCGCTTCTTCTGCCGCGAACCGGGCGGCGTGATGTTCGAGCTGAACACGCGATCGGACGCGGCACCCGAGTATCAGGGGACGTTCGACGAGTAAAGGTCAGTCACCGCGTGCGGCGGCCGCCACGATCTCATCCCAAGGCGTGGGCGAAGGAAAGGCTTCGGACAGGAACGCCACGAACGCCTTGACGTTCGGATTGCCGCGTCGGCTTTCGGGCCATAGCGCGGTAATCGGAAACCGGTCCTGCGTGAACGCGTGCAGCACGGGCACGAGCTCGCCGCGCCTGACGTGACTGGCCGCGACGTACGTGGCCGAGAGGCCGATGCCGCCCCCCGCGGCCAGCGCCGCGACCACGGCATCGCTGACGTCCATGACCAGGCCGGCGTTCGGCCGGAAGTCCGCGATGCGGTCGGCCATGCGAAAGGGCCAGGCCGCTTCCTGCCCGGTGCGCTGGTAGCGGAAATTCACGCACTCGTGATGCATGAGATCTTCGGGGCCGGCAGGCGTGCCGCGTCGCGCGAGATAGTCCGGGGAGGCGAACAGGCCGATGCGGTGCGGGGCCAGGTGCCGGGAGATCAGTCGCGAGTCGCCCGGGTCGCCCACGCGAACCGCGACGTCGATGCTTTCCTCGACGAGGTCGACATACTGGTCGCCAAGCCGGAGGTCCACCGCGACTTTCGGGTATCGCGCGCGAAAGGCCGGCAGCGCGGGCGCGAGGATATTCACGCCGATGGGCAGCGCCGCGGCGATCTTGATCGTGCCGGAAGGTTCGGCGCGCGCGGCCACCACGGCCTGCTCGATCTCTTCCGCGTCGCGCAGCAGACGCTGCGCGCGCTCGAGCAGATCGCGGCCTTCCGCGGTCAGCGTGAGCGACCGGGTCGTGCGGTTGAACAGGCGCAGACCGAAATTCTGCTCCAGACGCTGGATGCTCTTGCTTACCGCGGATGGCGATACCGCGAGCGAGCGTGCGGCGGCCGTATAGCTGCCGAGCGACGCCGCGCGGGCGAAGGCTAGCAGTCCGGTCAGACGTTCGATGCCAATTTGTTCCATGACGGCACTATTAAAGCGAATGTGAACCGCATTTTCAAGCAAGGCGCTGCAATCTACGATGCTTTCCAACGACGCCGCACCGGCGTCCAACCGGAAACCCAGGAGAACAGCGATGAACATCGTCAACACTTCGCAGGCCCAGAACGTACCGCAGCGCCTCGATGGCAAGCGTGCGGTGATCTTCGGCGGCACGTCCGGCATCGGCCTGTCAGCGGCCCTGCAGGCCAAGGCGCTCGGCGCCAGCGTGATCATCATCGGACGCGACGCGGCCGCCGCGCGGCAACTGGCGGAAGAACACGGTTTCGAAGGCTGGCGCGCGCTCGACGTGAAGTCGGGTGCGGAGATAGAGCAAGCGCTTGCTGACATTACGCACGTGGACCACCTCGTGCTGCTGGCCGGCACGTTCGTGGGCGGAAAGATTCGCGAAGCCGAGGTGGGCCATCTGCGGGGCGCCTTCGACGAACGTATCTGGGCATCGGTCCACGCCATCCGCGCGCTGGGTGACCGCCTCGACCAGAACGGCTCGGTGACGTTTATCTCGGGGGTCCTCGCGGACCGCCCCAGCGCATACGGCACCGCCGTCCTTGCCGCCGCGTCCGCCGCGATGGAAGCCTTCGCACGGGGCCTGGCCCTGGAGCTCGCGCCGGTGCGCGTCAACACGCTGTCCCCGGGCCCGATCGACACGCCGCTGCTGGCCCGCACCCTCGGTACAGGCCGCGACGCCTATGTCGATGCCCTGAAGCAGCAACTCCCGCTGCATCGCCTCGGCACCGCCGAAGAAGCCGCCGCCGGCGTGGTCTTCCTGATGACCAACGGCTTCATGAACGGCACCACCCTGCATGTCGATGGCGGGGCGGCACTGGTCTGACCCAGCGGGCCGGCATCGTACCGGCTCGCGCGATTTTTGCATCCAACCTCACATTCTTGTCCTATACAAACGTATAGGCGGATCAAGCCAGAACGTTGGATGCGACAAGCCATCGTCGGATGGTTTCCGCGCGCCCCGTGGCATACCTTGCCATGGTGGCGAATGTTCCGTCGCCACCCCCACAAAATCAGGTGCTGTCCATACAGCAGGAGTGACCATGGACCAAGACAAGCGGAATCCCTCCGGGCTTCCACCCAGACTCGGCCCCGCCGCGCTGGCGATCCGCTTCGGCGTGATCGGGCTGGCAACGTTGTGCCTGGCCGGCGCATTCGCCTATACGGGTGGATGGCTGACCCCCGAGCGGCTGTCCCCGCATCGGGTCGTCGACGGCTTTGAAGCCGCCAACGGCAAGCACATCGGGTTCCGCCGCAACCATGCGAAGGGCGTCTGCGCCGTCGGCTGGTTCGAGAGCACCGGTGCCGGCACGCAATACAGCCGCGCCAAGCTGATGGCGCCGGGCAAGTATCCGGTGGTGGGCCGCTTTGCGTTCGCGGGCGGCATGCCCTACGTGCCCGATGCCCCCGGCCTGATCCGCAGTCTCGCCCTGCAGATCAATCCCACGGGCGCCGAGGAATGGCGCATGGCGATGATCGATATCCCGGTCTTCCCGTTTGCCGATGTCGACGCGTTCTATGCGCAGATGCTGACCGGCGTGCCCGATCCCAAGACCGGCAAGCCCGATCCGGAGAAGATGAAGGCATTCGTTGCCGCGCATCCGGACTTCTTGAAGGCGGTGGGCATCGTCGGCAAGCGCCAGGCATCGTCCGGTTTTGCCAATACCACCTACAACGCGCTCAACACGTTCCTGTTCGTCAGCCGCGAGGGCGCGTCGGTACCGGTGCGCTGGTCGCTCGCGCCCGAACAGGCGTTCGCCCCGCTCGGTCCGCAGCAGCCGGACAAGAACTACCTCTTCGATGCGCTGATCAAGGACGCGGCGCAGCCGCTCAAGTGGAAGGTGATCGTGACGATCGGCCAGCCCGACGATCCCGTCCGGCCCGACCTGCCCTGGCCCGACGACCGCAAGCATGTCGATATCGGGACGGTCACGCTCGACAAGCTGGCGAGCGAGGACACTCCCGGTGCCAGCTGTACCGATATCACGTTCGATCCGACCGTGCTGCCGGCCGGCATCTCCACCTCGGCCGATGCGATCCCGAGCGCGCGGTCGGCCGCCTATGCCCGCTCGTTCCTGCTGCGCGAGGAAGAGCGCGGCGCCAAGCCGCCCAGCGCGGTCACCGAATCCGAAGTGAAGGCCGGAGGTAAATCATGAGCAACGACGTCCAGGGCTTCTCGTTCGTTTCGCGCGCGCTGCATTGGGTGATGGCCGTGCTGATCGTGGCGATGCTGTTTATCGGCATCGGCATGGTATCGACGGTGTCGGACCGCTATACCGCATTGCTGACCGTGCACCGACCGATCGGCATCGCGATCTTCTGCCTGGCCGTGCTGCGGGTCATCAACCGCCTGACGCACCGGCCGCCACCGCTGCCGGCTTCGCTCCCTGCGCTGCAGCGCGTGGCCGCGCATGCCTCGCACCTCGCGTTGTACGCGCTGATGATCGCCATGCCGCTGGTAGGCTGGGGGATGCAGTCGGCGGGCAGCTTCCCGATCGTGCTGTTCGGACAGACGGAGCTCCCCCCGATCCTGCCGCACGACCCGCATCTGTATGCCGTGCTGCGTCAGGCCCATACGATCGGTGCCTTCGCGCTGTTCGCGGTATTGCTGTTGCACTTCGCCGCAGCGCTGTATCACGGGCTGGTGCGCCGTGACGGCGTGCTGGAGTCGATGACGACGGGGAAGGCGCAGTAGGCCGCAGCCAGGCTACTTCGCGCCCTTCCGCAACATCCGGCTATACGAGATCAGCATCTTCGCGAACTCGCCGGTGATCGGAGGGAGCGGCACCGCGGTGCGCTGCACGAGGCAGAGGTCGGCCGGGGGAATGGTCTCGGCGATCCGGATCTCGCGCAGCGCGTCCTGGAACCCCTCCTGCTCCAGCGCGATGCGCGGCGCAAGAAACAGCAGGTCTGTCCGCGATACCAGATTGAGGGTGTCGTACAGCGACTCCACCGTGACCACGATGTTCGGCGTCTCGAGTCCCGCGTGGTGGAACAGGTCGACGAGCCGGTTCGACGGGAGCCCGGCCTGACCCGGCGGACGTGTATTGACCCACTCGCATTCGGCCAGCGACCTGATGCTGCGCGCGCGTTCGAGCGGGTGCCCCACGCGGCAGACGATCGCGGGTTCCGATTTGCCGAGCCGTGTGCTCGTGAGGTCCGTCACATCGGTGCGGCGCGAGACGAGCGTCAGCGCGAAATCGATGCGGC
Source organism: Cupriavidus sp. OTU4054 (assembly GCF_038440175.1). Classification (NCBI taxonomy): domain Bacteria; kingdom Pseudomonadati; phylum Pseudomonadota; class Betaproteobacteria; order Burkholderiales; family Burkholderiaceae; genus Cupriavidus; species Cupriavidus sp. OTU4054. Next base: position 82,282 of record NZ_JASATF010000012.1, on the reverse strand, counting down.
CTTCCCGGATGCCGCTCAGCAGCGAACTTGCCGGACCGCTGGCCAGATGTACGGAGAACAACGGAAAGCGCTGCCGGAACGCGCGCAGCACGGGCGGCACGATTCGCGCGAACGCCTCCGACGAGACGCCCACGTTCATCGAACCGACGAGGTTGCCCTGAAAGCTCTGGAATTCCTGCTCGGTACGCTCGCACTCCCCGAGGATGATGCGCGAGCGCGCGAGCAGCGTTTCTCCGGGACCCGTCAGTACGATGCCGCGATTGCCGCGCGCAAACAGGCTCACGCCCAGCGACGTCTCCAGCCGCTTGATCTGCTGCGTCAGGCCGCTCTGGGCGAGATCGAGCGAGCGCGCGGCGGCGCGAATGCTGCCATGTTCGACGACGGCGGCGAACGCCCTGAGTTGATCCAGAGTCATGACGGGAGACAGGCGTTAGTGATCACTGCCACGTAGTGAACACCGCAAGCGATCTCGCTGTCAAACTCGCCCCATCGAGCCCGCCCCATCAAGCCCGCCCCGTCAAACCCCAACGTCAGGCTGCCATCGCGGGCAGCGCGTCCCGCTCGCCCAGATCCCAGTAGAGACCGGCCATGATCCGCAGGCCCTCGCGCGTGACATCGGTCAGCATATGCTCGTCGGGACCGTGCTGCGCGCACGCCGGATACGAGTGCGGCACCCAGATCGTCGGCAGCCGCAGCACGTCGGCGAACACGTCGTTGGGCAACGTGCCCGCGAGGTTCGGCAGCACGGCCGGCGCGCTGCCGGTGCTTTCCACGATCGAGTCCGATGCCCATCGCACCCACGGATGCTCGACATCGAGCCGCGTGGCGGCACCGCTCATGGTGATGCCGACCTCCACCTCGTTGAAGCCGAGTGCATCGAGGTGCGTGCGCAGGATCGATTCCAGCTCCTGCCAGCGCGTGCCGACGACGAAGCGCAACTGGCAATGCGCCACGGCCGTGGGCGGGATGGCGTTGACGGGACGCTGCGGCGAACCCGCGCCCAGCGCAAGCACCTCGATCGTATTCCATGCGACGAGCCGTTCCGCCGCCGACAATCCAGGCTCGCCCCATTCGGGCGTGAACGGCGGATCGTCCTTGCCGCCGCCGAGTTCGATATCGGCCAGTGCCGCGCGCACGGCGGGCGGGATCTCGGGCGGCATCAGGTCGTCCACGAGCATGCGGCCCTGCGCATCGACGATCGTGGCCAGCGCGTTGGCGATCACCGTGGCCGGATTCGAGATGACGCCGCCCCAGTTGCCCGAGTGGTAGGCGCGTTCGCGCGCGCGGATCGACAGCGTGAAATTGACCATGCCGCGCGAGCCGAGAAACAGCGTGGGCCGGTTCGCCGCGACACGCGGACCGTCGCAGCCAATGAACAGGTCCGCGCGCAACTGTTCGGCATTGGCCTCGCAGAACTCGCGCAGCCCCGGCGATCCCGCTTCCTCGCCCATCTCCATCAGCACGATCACGTTGTAGCCGAGCTTGCCGCCCCGCGCGGCAAGCACGTGCTCGAGTGCCGAGAGGTTGATCGTATGCTGGCCCTTGTTGTCGGCCGTGCCGCGTCCATACCAGCGGTCGCCATCGACGGTGAGCGACCACGGGCCCTGCCCCTTCCGCCAGCTCGCATCCTGCCCGTTGACGACGTCGCCGTGGCCATAGGTCAGCACGGTCGGCGCCGTGGCATCTTCAACGCGCCGCGCCACGAGGAACGGGCCGCCGGTCTTCACCGGATTCGGCGAGACACTGACCTCGAACCCGAGGCGCCGCAGCCACGGCACCATCTCGGCGTCGAAATATTCGCCCAGCGTGGCCGGGTCCGCGCCGAGATCGCTCTCGGAGCGGATCGCCACGCGGCGCGCGAGGTCGGTGAACAGCTGGCCTTCATCGAGGTACTGGATCGCGGACTGCAGCGCTGCGGTACGTGTCATGGTTCTGGCTCGCGTGGAAAACGATCAATCCTGCATCATGTTGTTGGCCTTGGCCACTGGTGCCAGCTTTTTCGTGTCGGCGCGCACGGACTCCGTGTACTTCGCCGGCGCACCGTACTCGGGGTCGAAGCCGAGGTTCACGAGCTTTTCCTGCACCGTGGGTTCGGCCATCACCCCCGCGAGTTCCGCGACGAGCTTCTGCTTCACCGGTGCCGGCAAGCCCTTCGGCGCCACGACGGCAAACCACGAATCCATGCGGAAGCCGGGGAATCCGCTTTCGGCGACCGTCGGCACGTTCGGCAGCATCGGGTTGCGCCTGGTGCCTGTAACGGCGAGCGCGCGCACCTTGCCGCTCTTGAGCGCGGCCACCGAGGCAGGCACCGCATCGAAGCTCAACGGAATCTGTCCGCCCATCACGTCGGTCATCGCCGGCGCGCTGCCCTTGTACGGCACGTGCAGCACCTTGACGCCTGCCGCGTTCCACAGCATTTCGCCCGCGAAGTTGACGGTGGAGCCCGTGCCGTGCGAACGGTAGGAATACGTACCCGGCTTGGCCTTGATGTCCGTGAGCAGTTGCGGCAGGCTCTGCGCCGCCACGCCGCTGTTGGCCAGCAGCACGAGCGACGCGCTGCCCACCATGCCCACCGGATCGAAGCTCGACTCGGGGTTGTAGTTGAGCTTGCTGTAGATGATCGGGTTCACCACGAACGTCGTCGATGTGCCGAGCAGCAGCGTGTAGCCGTCGGGCGCCGCGCGGGCCACCTGTTCCGCGCCGACGATCGTCGCCGCGCCGGGCTTGTAGTCGATGACCACCTGCTGCCTGAGACGCTCGCTCAGCTGCATGGAGACCACGCGCGCCACGGAGTCCACACTGCCGCCGGGGGGAAACGGCACCACGAGGCGGATGGGCCGATCGGGAAATTCCGCCAGCGCCGCGCCGGACAGCAGCGCGAGGGAGACGCCAACACAGGAAACGAGAATCCGCGGGAAAGACATCTTGCACTCCAGGATGATCAGTGGGACGGTGGTTGCATACCTTCAAATTTCGCCGGTTGGCAGGGCCCGGCGGCGGTTGGACGGGAGAGATCGTTGGGAATGACTGCCGTATGCCCGGGTGATTTCACCTCTGTGTGCATACGGCATGGAACAGGAGCGTTACGTATCAGGCGCGGGCAGGCGAGCTGGCGCGTTCGAAGTTCACGATGCGGTTGAAGTCCTCGCCATCGGCCAGGGAGGCGGCGCTCGACTTCCAGATGTCGCCGATCACATCGACGGTCGGCAGGTCGAGCCCGAGCGCTTCGCCAAGCGACACCGCGAGGTTCACGTCCTTGCGCATCAGCTGCATCGTAAAGCCGGAACTGTAAGTATTGTTGAGAATCCGGTTCGGATAGTTGAACAGCGTCACGCCGCTGCGGCCCGAGCCCGCGTTCACGGCCTCGATCAGCTGCTCCGTGGAAATGCCCGCCGCGTTGGCCAGGCGGAACGCTTCGCTCGCCGTGACCAGATGCGACGCGGTCAGCAGATTGTTGATCAGCTTGGCGACGTGTCCCGCGCTGACGTCGCCGATATGGAAGCGCTTGGTGCCCATTGCCGACAGCACGGGCTGTGCATGCGCGACGTCTGCGTCGGCACCACCGATGAACATCGTCAGCTCGCCCTTGAGCGCGCCGCTCGGACCGCCGCTTACCGGCGCATCGACGAAGCGGATGCCCTTTTCCTTCAGCGCCACCGCGAGTTCGCGTGTGACCTGCGGGTCGGCGGTAGTCGTGTCGATCAGCAGCAGGCCGGGCTTCGCCAGCGCCAGCAGACCGCCCTCGCCTTCGAGCAACGCGCGCACGATGGCGGACGTCGGCAGCGACAGCACGATGGTCGCGCACTCACGCGCCAGCTGGGCGAGATCGGCGCCGACCGGGATACCTGCCTCGCGTGCCGCGGCCACGGCCTGCGCGGACTTGTCGAGGCCGAGCACGGCATAGCCCGCGCGTTGCAGCGAGAGGGCCATGCCCCGGCCCATATTGCCGAGACCGATGACGCCTACGGTTTTGGTGTTTTCCATCGTCAGACCTGATTAAGAAGGTAAAGCGTGAATAAGGAGCGGCAGTTCAACTGCCTTCGGCGATCGGCAACCACACGCTCTTGGTTTTCGTGTACTCGAACAGGCATTCGGCGCCGCTCGAGCGGCCGTACCCACTGCTGTCGTTACCGCCGAACGGCGTGGCGACGTGCATATCGCGATACATGTTGATCCACAGCAGGCCCGCATTGACCTGCGCCGCCACGCGGTGCGCGCGGGCGATATCGCGCGTCCATACCGCGCCGGCCAGTGCGAATTCGCTGTCGTTGGCGATCTCGACGGCCTCGGCCTCGGTGTCGAATGGAATCGCGACGACCACGGGTCCGAACACCTCCTCGCGGGCGATGCGCATCGTGTTGTTCACGTGGCTCAGCACCGTGGGCTTCACAAAGAAACCCGGGCCATCCGGCACCGTTACGCCACCGGTGACGAGTTGCGCGCCTTCGTCGAGGCCCATGGCCACCATGCGCTGGATCCGTTCGAACTGTGCGCGGTTGTTGATCGGCCCGCCATCGGCCGCCTCGTCGAGCGGATGGCCGATCCGGTATTCGGCAACGGCGCGCCCCACCGCTTCGACAAAGCGATCGTAGACGGCACGATGCACGAGCAGCCGCGAGCCGGCCGCGCAGTTCTGCCCGGTATTGGCACAGGCGGCCGTCACGGCGGCGCGGCACGCCGCATCGAGATCCGCGTCGTCGAACACGATATTGGCCGACTTGCCGCCGAGCTCCAGCAGGCACGAGATCGGCCGCTGCGCGGCGGCCGCATTCACGGCGCGCCCGGTCTGCGTGGAGCCGACGAACACGACTTTTTTCGTGATCGGATTGCCGATGGCCGCGTCACCGATGGTCTTGCCCAGACCGTTGGCCACATTGAGGGTGCCCGCGGGCAGGCCGGCCTCGCGGGCCAGACGCGCCAGGGCGAGTGCGGTCAGCGGCGTGAGTTCGGATGGCTTGAGCAGCACGGCATTGCCCATGGCCAGCGCGGGCGCCACGTTCCATGCGGCGAGATAGATCGGCGAGTTCCACGGCGTGATGGCCAGCACCACGCCGATCGGCTCGCGCAGCGTGTAGTTGAGCTGGCCGCCGGGCACGGGAATGACATTGCCGAGGAACTTGTCGGTCCAGCCCGCGTAGTAGCGGAAGATTTCCGCGACGGCGGCCACTTGTGCACGGGCCGCCTTGATGGTCTTGCCGCTTGTGATCGCTTCGAGGCGCGCGAGCGGCTCGGCGTCGCGACGCACGAGCTGGCCGAGTTGCGCGAGCACTTCACCGCGCCGTTGCGCGGAGAATGCCGCCCACTGCTTCTGGCCGGTCTGGCAGCTGCGCAGCGCGGCGTCCACGATCGAGGCGTCAGTATCGGCGAACTGCAGCAGCGCCTGCTCGCTGGCGGGATCGACGAGCGTCAGCGTGGTGCCGCTGCCCGTGACCATGTCGCCCCCGATATACGAGCCGATCTCGGCGGGCGAGCCCACGAGCGACGCGACGAGCGCATGAAAGTCCGACGAAGAATGAGCCATGCCCTGACCTTGCGAGAACTGCGATGAGGCAAGTCTAGGGTTGGGATGACCGTTAGCGAAAGATGCTAATTCTGTTCTCGCGATCACGATAAGTTCTCACGGCGGGCAGGACGTCGGCGCCACTGCAGGACGTTGCCGCCCGATCACAAACCGTGATCGTGAGAACTATGCAGGCATCTTTGCTTCTCGCCCCTCGGGCCGCAGACTCTGCGCATCCCCAACGCACAGGAGCCAACATGAGCAAGGAACTGTTTGACAAGGGCGAGCAGGTTCGCCGCGAAGTGCTGGGCGAGGAGTACGTCGTCAACTCCACGCGCAACACGGATGCCTTCAGCGAACCCATTCGCGAGTTCGCCATCAAGAACCTGTGGGGCGACATCTGGAGCCGCCCGGGCCTGGACCGTCGCTCGCGCAGCATCGGCGTGTTGTCCATCCTCGCGGCGCAGGGTCGCACGGGCGAACTCAAGACGCATATTCGCGCGGCACTGAACAACGGCCTCACGCGTGAAGAGATCGGGGAAGTGTTCCTGCAGTCCGCGATGTACTGCGGCATTCCCGCGGGCAGCGAGGCCACGCGCGTGGCCAAGCTGCTGTTCGCGGAGATGGATGCAAAGTAAGGTCCGCGCTAGCGGGCTACTTGCCGAGCTTGTCGTTCAACGCGTTGGCCATCTCCAGATGGTGCCGTAGCGACGGCAACGTCCGGAGCGCCATGGCCTTGACCTCCGAGTGGTTGGCCTTGTCCGCGGCATCCCTGAACAGTTTCACGGCATCCTGATGCGCATCGACGCCAATCTTGCGGATATACGCGGCGTCGAACGCGGCCCCGTTCAGCTGTTCCAGCGCGCGCACGTCGCGCTGCTGCGCTTCCAGCGGTGACTCGGGCACCTGGATGCCGAGCTTGCCCGCGATCTGCTTCACTTGCGCGTCGACGGCCTGATGGTCCTCGATCATCTTCTTCGCGAACGCCTTGATCTCGGGACTCGACGCCCTGACCTCGGCGATGCGGCTGGCCTCTATCTCCATCGCGCCGGCCGTTCCCGCGCGGCGCAGGAACAAGGCGTCGGTATCGCTGGCTGACGCGGTACCGGGGACGTTGGTCAGCGGCGCCGCGTTGGCGGTCGATGCGATGGGCGGCAGCACCGACAGCGTCGCCATCGCTGCCGTCACCGCTGCCGTCATGGCTACCGTCCTCGCTACCCTCGCCGCGATGTGTCTGGCGATCCATCCCTTCCGCATGATCTGCTCCTCGCTGTCGCGACAGCCATTGCATCCGAGGCCGGCATCCGATGTACAAATTGCACGCGGCCCTCGTTCTTCGTCACGGCGTTCACACCGGGGGCAGTCCCCCCGCAGCGCCGGAGATCCAGTACGGATCACGCTCGTAGTACTGATGGACCGTCGTGGCCCATTGCGGGTCGGCCATGCTGGGCCAGCTGTCCTTGTTGAAGCCCGGCGCATCCTTGATGCGCGCTGCGGTCAGCCCGAGCCGGAAGCACTTGGCGTCCGTGTCCATCACGAGCGCCGACCATGGAATGGCGTGCAGCGTATCGCCGATGCCGAGAAACCCGCCCGTGGTCAGCACGGCGTACGCCACGCGGCCACGCGGCACGTCGATCATGATTTCCTTGATCTCGCCGACATGTTCGCCGTCGGAGGCGTACACCTTGGTGTCCTCGAGGCTCGATGCGGCCATCACTTCCGGGCCTGGCCCCTCGCCAACGCCGGAGCCGACGATATTGGCGCCCTGGTTCGAGGTGAGTGTCTGATTCGCGTCCATTGCAGTCTCCTTGGGGGTGATCAAGCGGGTGGAGACGGTACTGCTGCAACGTCCGTGCCCATGCCGCCGTACGATGAAAGCGTCATGGATTGCCCTTGCCGCCCGATGCGCCAAACACCTGCCCCGTCACGTAACTGGCCTCCGACGCGGCAAGCGTGACGAACAGCGGCGCGATTTCGGCGGGCTGGCCCGGACGTTGCATGGGCGTATCGCTACCGAACGCCTTCAGCTTTTCCATGGTCTGTCCGCCCGACACCTGCAGGGGTGTCCAGAACGGTCCCGGTGCCACGGCATTGACGCGAATGCCCTTGCTCGCCATCTGCTTGGCCAGCCCCTTGGTGAAGTTGGTGATGGTCGCCTTTGTCGCGGCGTAATCGAGCAGATTCTCCGAGGGATCGGTCGCGTTCACGGAACTCGTGTTGATGATCGCGGCACCCGCGGGCATATGCGGGATGGCCGCCTTTGTAATCCAGAACATCGCATAGACGTTCGTCTTGAACGTCCAGTCGAACTGCTCCGTCGTGATATCGAGAATCGAGTCGTGAGTCTGCTGCCGCCCGGCGTTATTGACGAGGACATCGAGTCCGCCGAGCTCGCGCATCGCGTTCGCTACCAATTGGCGGCAGAACTGCTCGTCGCGAATATCGCCGGGTATCAGCACGGCCTTGCGGCCCGCCTGCTGGATGTATTGCGCGACTTCCCGGGCGTCGGCCTCTTCGGCCGGAAGGTAATTGATGGCGACATCGGCGCCCTCGCGCGCGAACGCGATCGCCGTGGCGCGGCCGAGGCCGGAGTCGCCGCCTGTGATGAGCGCCTTGCGGCCCGACAGCCGGCCGCTGCCACGATAGCTCTGGACATCGTCCTGTGGAGAACACGGTTGCAACATGCGGGCCATGCGTACAAACGCCCCGCTCGCCGTGTTGACGAGCGGGGCGCGACACCGCATGTGGAACTTACATCTGACCCATGGCCGGATCGCTCACCGAATCCTTGCCGTTCTCGATGCGGCCGGCGATACGGCGGCGGAACGACGGCAATGCGTCGCAGACGATCGCAAAGTCGTACCAGTTGCCCGTGTCGCCCAGCGTCCAGCGCAGCTCGCCCACGCGGCCCGGGAGCACTGTCTGGGCCGACGGTCCGTCGGTGCGATACGCCTGCGCCGTCGCCGTGAACGTGGCCGGCTGCGTGCCGCGGTTATACAGCTTGACCTGCAGCGCGGGCGGATCGCACAACTCGTAGCACACCTGGATCTCGGTGCCGCCTGCCGCGGACTGCTCGGCGGTGTTGCCGACGAACTCGCGGTGATAGCCGTTCGGGCCTAGCACCCACAGGTCGTACCGGCCACCGTCAGCAGCCACGTTCCAAACGCCTTCGAAGGTCTTGCCGGCTTCCACGACATAACGGCGCGGAATCGCGTCGAGGTGCAGCTTGTCATAGACGTGGAAGACCGCGGCCGCGTTGCCCGTGCTGCTATTTGCGAACATCAGCGTCACGGTGCCGGCCGCATCCACGCGCGACGTCGTGTGCAGTTCGTACGGCAGCGCGCGCGAGGGTCGCGTGCCCTTTTCCTGCGTCGGGGCGACGCCCGCCGTCGGCACCGGAATGGCTGGCAATGCCTTTTGCGACAGCGCGAGGTTGTCCACGGCGACCTTCGTCGTGCGGCCGGATAGCGTTGGCAGCTTCTCGCTGTTCGGGTTCACGAAGTTGAACGCCGACGTCAGGTCTCCGCACACGGCGCGGCGGTATGCACCGATCTGCGGTTCCTTCACGCCGAAGCGCTTCTCCAGGAAAAGCAGCGTGGAGGTATGGTCGAACGTCTGGGAGTTGACCCAGCCTCCGCGGCTCCATGGCGACACGACCCACATCGGCACGCGCGGGCCCGGGCCGAACGGCTTGCCGTCCATCGTCAGCTGGTTGGCCGTGGCCGGCGTGTAGTTGAAGTACTCGAACGCCATGTCCGCGTCGGACAACGTGCTGCCGCCCGCAAGCGTGCCGTCGGCATTGCGCGACGGCGCGGAAGGCGGCGGCAAATGATCGAAGAAGCCGTCGTTCTCGTCGTAGTTGATGAGCAGCACGGTCTTGCTCCACACCTCGGGGTTCGCCGTCAGCGCGTCGAGCACCTGCTGCACGTACCAGCCGCCTTGCGCGGGGCTCGACGGACCCGGGTGCTCGCTGTACGCGGAGGGCGCGATGATCCAGGATACCGAGGGTAGCGAGCCGTTCTGCACATCGTCGCGCAGGGCCTGCAGAAAGCCGTCGGGCATCGTGTTGCCAAAGCCGCGCGCGAGCGGGCTCAGCGCGTCGTCGATCGCGGGGTCGTAGGCCGGGGACACGGCGGGCAGCGCCACCGGACGGCGCGCCGCGGGCATCGATTCCATGGCCGCGCGCCAATGTCGGAAGCTCATCATCTCGTTGCAGCCGTAGTTGTCGGCAAGGCTCTGGTAGACCTTCCAGCTCACGCCCGCATCGACGAGGCGATCGGCGTACGTCTTCCACGTCCAGCCCTGCGTCGACGGACCCACGTCGTTGCCGCCATTGAACTCGTTGACCATGGCCGCGACATTGTCGCCGCTCGGGCCATTGGTGCCGGTCCAGTAGAACAGACGGTTCGGGATCGTCCCCGTGTGCATCGAGCAGTGATACGCGTCGCACAGCGTGAACGCATCGGCCAGCGCGCGCTGGAACGGAATCTCGGCGGTCTCGTAGTAGGACATCGACAGGCGGTTCTTCGCCACCGGCCAGCGGTTCATGCGGCCATGGTCCCATGCGGCCTGCGCATCGGGCCACGTATGCGGGGTGCCGCCCGCGCGCTGGGCATTGCCCTGCGTCGCGTCGAGGCGATACGGCGTGATGATCGTGCCCGTGTTGTCGGTCTGGTAGAGGACGTTCTTGCCGTTGGCGAGCGGGATGCCGAAGCGGTCGCCGTAGCCGCGCACGCCGCGGAACGTGCCGAAGTAGCTGTCGAACGCGCGGTTCTCGAGCATCAGCAGCACCACGTGCTGTACGTCCTGGATCGTGCCGGTGGCGTTGTTGGCCTCGATGGCCAGTGCGCGGCGAATGCTGGGCGGGAACGATGCGAGCGTGGCCGCGGCAGCGGCGGAGCCCAGGGTGTTACGCAGGAACTTGCGCTTGGAAGGATTGAAGGTCATGCCGGTTCGGTGTCTGTTCGTTTTTTTCGGGGATGCAGGCTCGACATCAGGGAGCGGGCGCGCAATGGGCGGTCGCGCAGGCCGCGGGCGGCTGTGTGCCGCCGCCGGGATTGCCGCCATTGTTGCCGTTGCCACCGTTTGCCGGCGCGTTGTTGTCATCGCCTCCGCAGGCGCTCAACAGCATGGACAGACACAGGATACCGGCGCCGAGCAGCGGCCGGGCGTGGTGGGAGATCGTACCTTTTCTTGTCATGGGTCATGATCCGCGCAACTGGCCGAGCGCGAGCCGGCGCGCGCCGTCGAACATGCCCGGCCGGTCTCGGCCATGATGGTTTCTGGAATGGGTCATGCAGACCGGGCACCCCTCCACCGGGGGGGCCGGCGAAAGAGAGCGCAGTCTAGGAACGCGATATGTCAGCGATGTGACCGGGACCGCGGCCAAGCGGGCGCTTGAATATGCGAAGAGATGGTTGGCGCGTTCGCACGCGCATGGTATCCACGCGCGGGCTTCACGCGCGATCCAGATTGCGGATCGGCCCGCGCGGAATCGTTACGGCTGTGATGATCGCAGGCGTGACGATGTTGCCGGTATGCGACGCGCGACGCTCACGGTTCGACGCGTACCGGCACGCGCGGTGCCACCGCGCACATGAGCTCGTACCCGATGGTGCCGGCCGCGGCGGCGACGTCGTCGATCGCCACGTGCCGCCCCCAGAGTTCGACCGGAGTTCCGACGTTCGCCTCCGGACACGCATCGAGATCGACGGCCAGCATGTCCATCGACACGCGGCCCAGCGTGCGCGTCATGCGATCGCCCACGCGCACGGGCGCGAAGTGTCCGGCATGCGACGACGCCACGCGCGGATATCCGTCGGCATACCCGCATGCCACGATGCCGATGCGCTGTCGCCGTGTGGCCACGTAGTGGGAGCCATAGCCGACGGCCTGCCCTGGCTCGATCTGCTGCACACCGAGGATACGGCTGGCCAGCGTCTGCGTCGGCTGCAGTCCCGTGCCGGCCAGATCGCGTGCGTGGCCCGAGGGCGAGGCACCGTACAGCATGATCCCCGCGCGCACCCAGTCGTAGCGGCATTCGCGATGCCAGAGCGTGGCGGCGGAGTTGGCCAGCGAGACGGGCCCGGGCAGTTCACGCGTCGTCGTGCGGAAGCATTCCCACTGCGCGGAGATCCCGGTTTCCGTATCGGCATCGGCAAAGTGGCTCATATGGCCGACCGTGCCGATTGCTTCGATCTCCTGCGCGCGCCGGAATGCGGCGCGGTAATGCTCCGGCGCAAAGCCGAGCCGGTTCATGCCCGAGTTGAGCTTCAGGAAAACGTCGATGGACCCTCGCGGCAGCCGGCCTTCGCGCGAGGCGAGTTCGAGCATGCGCAGCTGCGCCTCGTCATGGACGGCGGTGGTCAACCGCAACGATGCAAGCAACGGTACATCGCTCTCGTCGAAAAACCCTTCGAGCAGCAGGATCGGCTTGTCCCATCCGAGCTGCCGCAGCCGCACGGCCTCGTCGAGGTCGAGCAACGCGAACCCGTCCGCCGCGGAGAGCGCCGGGTACACGCGTTCGATGCCATGGCCATAGGCATTGGCCTTGACCACGGCCCACACCTTCGACGCGGGACTGAGCCGGCGCGCGACGGCGAGATTGTTTTCCAGCGCGGAGAGGTGAATCGTGGCGGAGATCGGCCGTGGCATGGCGAGGATGAGGGATGGGTTGCTCGATAGGCGGGAATGGTTGCTATGTTAATGAGGAGCAGGCAGCTTGAGTTGCTGAAAAATATCGGAAATTCAGGAAACAATAAGGCAGCGTGTTGGATTTCGGCGCGGGCCCGGCCAACCGGTCATTCGGCGGTGGCCATGCCATGCGTCACGAAAAACTTCACATGCGCGTGGTCCACGCCAAACCCGTCCATATCGCAGCCGGTCCGACCCACATCCCTGAACGTCCGATCGAGCATGCGGCGGACTTCCCCGGCGGCATCCGTCAACCGCTCGACGATCACCGGATCGAGCTCGAAGAGATTGCTCGGGTGGTGCGCCCTGGTGACCAGCACCGCGAAGCCGGGGGTGTATGGATAGATAGAGAGGAACGCGACATGATGCGCGTCCTCCCAGATGGTGTGACAGGGGGCCGCCCCGCGAACCACCTGGCAGAAGATGCAATCTTGGTTCGATGTGTGGTTCGACTCGTCCATGGCCTGGTCTCCTCCGCGGCAACGCGCGGCGTGTACGGGTGTACGGAGACCAAGGTTCACACGGTGCAAAAGCCCGAACAATCGGCGTTTCGTGAATCTGGCCGAAGCCGAGGCCATTGGCGTCCGCGCCGAGGCTTGGAAAGGCGCCACTCAGAAAGCGGCACTGGTCCGTGGGGGGATGTCGATGCCAGGAGCGCTGCGCAAAGTCGGTCGCGCCCGTCATCAGTCGTGAATCTGGGCTAGGTGCCCACCTTCGGCATCCTCGGCACGAAACACCCCTGTTCGATTTCGCCGCCCTTTGCCATCAGGATCGTCGCCTCGGGGATTTCTTCCCAGACGCCCTGCACGTCGATCAACGGTTCCGAGAGCACGAGGAACGCATCGTCGCCGGCGGCGATGATCCGGGGGTCTTCGGGATAGAGGGCGCGAAGCTGGCGGAAGGACGTGCTGTGGAACAGCGAGCGCGATTCCTTCTCGCTCGAGTAGCGGACGGCCACGATCTGCTGGCCGTCGGTGACGCACACCGTCATGTTCAGCGGGAACTGGACGTCGTAGCGGTGGCCCACCTCTTCGATAAAGCCGGCCATCTGTTCCAGCGCGCCGCGCGGGTCGCGCTCGAGGCCGAAGGTCAGCGCGAGGAAGAACATGATCTCGGAGTCGGTCGAACCTTCGATCCAGCGGAACAGATGCGGGGCGACGGCCATCATCAGGTCGCGGCGGAGGAGCGGGAACTCGCGGATCAGGCCGTTGTGGACGAATAGCCAGCGGCCGAAGCGGAACGGGTGGCAGTTGGTTTCCTGCGTCGGCGTCCCCGTGGCCGCGCGCACATGCGCGACGAACAGCGGCGCCCTGACGGCACGCGCCGTCTCGCGCAGGTTCGTATCGCTCCACGCGGGATGCAGGCAGCGATAGCGGAACGGCAGTTCCGAATGCCGGCCATACCAGCCGACGCCGAATCCGTCGCCATTGGTAGTGGTATGGCCGAGCCTCGCATTGAGGCTCTGGTCGATCAGGGAATGTTCCGGCTGAAACAAGACCGCTTCGAGCGGGACGGAACGGCCGGAATAGGCCAGCCAACGGCACATGAGGGCGTCTCCTGGATTTGGGGGCTTCATTGCAGCATAGCAATTGTGCCGAAGATTGTGATGCAAACGGTGCGCCCCACTCGGTACGGCGACCCTGCACTCGCTTCCCATGGCGAGTCATTTCATTCCTCACAAGAATGAATGATATGAACAATCCCCGTCTGAATCTACGCTCAGGAATCAACGATAGTTCAGTCACCCCAACGGACGCGCTCCACCACACAGCGTCCTTAACCTGAACTGGAGTCAGATCATGAGCAAGATCAACGTACCGACGCGTGAAGACGTTTCCCCCGCCAACCAGGCCATCTTCGACAAGCTGAAGAGCAGCCTCGGCATGGTGCCCAACCTCTACGCCACGCTCGCCCTTTCGGAGCACGCGCTCGGCAACTACCTCGCCTTTCAGAACGGCAAGAGCTCGATCACCGGCAAGGCCCGCGAGGTCGTCAACCTCGTCGTCAGTCAGGTCAACAGCTGCGAGTACTGCCTGGCCGCGCATACGGTCATCGGCAAGATGCACGGCTTCACCGACGAGCAGATGCTCGAGGTCCGCGGCGGCACGGCCGGCTTCGATGCGAAGCTCGATGCGCTGGCACGCCTGACGCGCAATATCGCCCTCAACCGCGGCCACGCCGATCAGGCCCTCGTCGATGCATTCTTCGCGGCGGGCTGGACCCAGGCTAACCTCGTCGATGCGATCGTCGTCATCGGCGACAAGACGGTGACCAACTACCTGCATGCCACCACGCAGGTACCGGTGGACTTCCCCGCGGCGCCGAAGCTGCCGGCCTGAGTCACACGCCCCCACGGAGGATCCATCATGACGCTGCAAGCCAGACTCGACGCATTCAAGGCCGACTTCAAGGGCGGAAAGCCGCCCTACAACGCTCCGCCCGAGATTCATCCGATCATGGAACGGGCCACCGCCGCGCTGTTCGCGAGCGGGCAGGCCGAGCGCGCGATCCATGCCGGCGACCACGCACCGGCATTCGTGCTGCAGGACCAGAACGACCGGACAGTGTCGTCGGCCGAGTTGCTGGCACAAGGTCCGCTGATCGTCACGTTCTATCGTGGCGTCTGGTGTCCCTACTGCAATATCGAACTGCAGGCGCTGAACGAGTTGCTACCGCAGTTCCGCGCGCTGGGCGCGAACATCGTCGCCATCTCGCCGCAGAAGCCCGTGAACAGCCGCAAGTCGGTTCGCCAGAATCAGCTGGATTTTCCGGTGCTCAGCGACGTGCGCGGCGAAACGGGCGCGGCGTTCGGCCTGCGCTTCGCATTGCCCGACTATCTGGTCGCGCTGTACCAGACACTCGGCAACGACCTGCCGGCCTTCAACGACGACCCCTCATGGACGCTGCCGATGCCGGCGCGTTATGTCATCGGACAGGATGGCGTGGTGCTGTACGCCGAGGTCAACCCCGACTACACGCGTCGCCCGGAGCCGGCCGATATGCTGCCGGTGCTCGAGCGCGTCGCCGCGGCACGGCGCTAACCGGAGGATCACGCCATGACACAACGCACGTTTCTGATTACGGGCGCGACCAAGGGCATCGGCCGCGCGCTGACGGACCGGCTCCTGCGCGCGGGTCACCATGTGGTCGGCCTCGCGCGCGGCGAGGCCGCCGCGGGCAACAAGTTTCCGGGCGAACTCGTCACCGTGGATCTCTCAGACCACGCCGCCACCGAGGCGGCCCTCGCGGCACTGACCGGCCGCATCGCCTTCGACGGTGTGGTCAACAACGTCGGCCTGGTGAAGCCGCAGCGTATCGGCCAGATCGATCTGGGCACGCTCGACGACGTGCTCCGGCTGAATCTTCATCCGGCCGTGCAGACCACGCAGGCGCTGCTGCCCGGAATGCGGCAGCGTGGGTGGGGACGCATCGTCAATATCTCGAGCCTCACGATCCTCGGCATGCCGGACCGCACCGCCTATGCGGCCGCCAAGGCGGCGCTGGTGAGCTTTGCGCGGTCGTGGGCACTGGAACTCGCGGACACGGGTATCACCGTGAATGCCGTCGCACCGGGTCCGACGGAGACCGAACTGTTCCGTGCCAACAACCCGGTCGGCAGTGCGGGGGAGAAGCGCTATCTGTCGGCAATCCCCTTGGGCCGCCTCGGCAAACCCGACGAGATCGCGGCGACGATTGCGTTTCTGCTATCGGAAGAAGCCGGCTTTATGACGGGGCAGACGCTGTACGTCGATGGCGGCGCGTCGCTTGGGCGGCTGGGGTTCTGATTGGTTGCAAACGGAGGTGCCAAGAGGCCGCGCCCCGGGGTCGCGGGCCGCGACGCTGGTCTCCGCCAAACCGTCACGTCGCCGTTCTCTTGAATATTGCCGATTTCGTTTCTTTGCCGTGATCGCCCCATATACTGGGCTCGCGTACCTCTTTGGTTTGCTTCCTCTGTTCGTGGACGTATCACCGCGCTTCGGGACAATTGTTCTCGCTAAGGCGGTGCTTATATGGCGAACCGAAGTGGGGACATTGCAACCAGATTCGCGGCGGAGGACAAATGATCGGTGGTGCGACTGACAACTGCATATTCTGCCAAATTGTGGCTGGCATGTCGCCTTGCCATTCGATCTGGGAGGACGAACGTCACCTCGCGTTTCTTTCCATCTATCCGAATACGCCGGGCTTTACCGTCGTTGTCACCAAAGCCCACCATCCAAGCTATCTCTTCGACCTCGAGCCCGCCACGCTTCAGCGTCTGACGCTGGCCGCGAGAGAAGTAGGCCGATTGCTGGACAGATCCCTGGACGGGGTCGGGCGAACGGGTGCCATCATGGAAGGCTTTGGTGTGGACCACGCGCATATCAAGCTGTTTCCGATGCACGGCACGCGTGGGCCCTGGCGGCCGATCAAGTCGAGTGTGGACAAATACTTCGAGACGTACGAAGGCTATCTCTCATCGCACGACGGCCGGCGCGGCGATGATCGGGAGCTGGCGGAGATGGCCGCGCACATCAGAAGCCGTAACAGCCGACAGCGCTAGACCGCCAATTCTCTTCAACCTCGCTTCGAAAAATTTGACTTCCCCTCCCGGCGCGCATCGGTCACCATGCGGCGAGGGTTGGATGAACGACGATGTCGAAAGGGAGGCGGGAAGATGCTGGGCAAGATCGCAGCGATGTACCGGTATTTCGTGTCCGTGGTGCCATTCCGGCTGGGTCCGGCGATCGTCACCACGGTCGTGCTTGTCACGCTGTTGCTGCTTCCCGCGCCCGAGGGGCTGAAAGCCGATGCCTGGACGCTGGTGGCCATCTTCCTGACCACGATCGTGGCCATCATTCTCAAGGTAATGCCGATCGGCGTCATGGCGATGATGGCCATCGTCATCGTCTCGCTGGCGCAGGTGACCTCCCACTCGTCGAAGGGCGCCATTGCCGACGCGTTGAGCAGTTTCTCGAGTCCGCTGATCTGGCTGATCGTCGTCGCCATCCTGATCTCGCGTGGGCTGAAGAAAACCGGCCTTGGCAATCGCATCGGCCTGATGTTCATCGCGGCGCTCGGCAAACGCACGCTTGGCATCGGCTACGGGCTCGCGATCTGCGAACTGGTGCTGGCGCCGTTCACGCCCAGCAACACCGCGCGCGGTGGCGGCATCGTGCATCCGATCATGCGGTCGATCGCGGGCGCATTCGACTCCGATCCCGCGAAGGGAACGCAGGGGAAAGTCGGCACATACCTCGCCCTGGTCAACTATCACGCCAACCCGATCACATCAGCCATGTTCGTGACCGCGACCGCGCCGAACCCGCTTGTCGTCGACTACGTGGCGCGCGCGAGCGGTCAGTCGCTGCATCTGACCTGGACCACGTGGGCGCTATGCATGCTGCTGCCCGGCCTGCTCTGCCTGCTGCTGATGCCGCTGGTGATCTATCTGCTGAACCCGCCCGAGCTGAAGGCCACGCCCAATGCCATCGACTACGCGCGCGGCGAGCTGGCCCGCATGGGCCCGCTCAGCGGCAAGGAGCGCGTGATGATGGGCGTGTTCGCGTTGATGCTGCTGCTCTGGGCGAACCTGCCGGCGATGATCTTCGGCGACGCCTACACGCTCGACCCGACCGTGGTCGCATTCCTCGGCCTCTTCGCGCTGATCATCACCGGCACGATCGACTGGGACGACGTGCTGTCCGAGAAGAGCGCATGGGACACGCTGATCTGGTTCGGCGCACTGGTCATGCTCGCGGAGCAGCTCAACAAGCTCGGCGTGATCGCATGGTTCTCGGCCGACATGCGCGACGCCATTGCCGCCAGCGGCATGGACTGGCCCGCCATCGCGAGCGTGCTCGTGCTGGCGTTCGTGTTCTCGCACTACCTGTTCGCCAGCACCACCGCGCATATCAGCGCGATGATGCTCGCCTTCCTGACCGTGGGCGTCCAGTTGATTCCGCCGCCCTATGTCCCGCCGTTCCTGCTGATGATGGCCGCCGGCTCGGCCATCATGATGACGCTGACCCACTATGCGACCGGCACCTCGCCGATCATTTTTGGGAGTGGGTATGTGACGATGGGACAGTGGTGGCGGGCCGGGGCGGTGATGTGTGTGCTGGAGTTGCTGGTGTTTGCGGTGGTGGGGGGGACGTGGTGGAAGGTGCTGGGGTTTTGGTAAAGCGCTCATACGGCACGCTTCGGGAGGGATCGCGCGTGGTCTGATCGGCCACGCGCTCGGCATCGGGCACCTCGCGCATCGCCGCCATGAATGTCGCGGTCGGAAATTTCGGGCCCACGCAGCCCTGCACAAGGATCCACCGCTGCCAGACGGTCACCCACAATGTGCTGTCCTTCCACTCGGGCATATGGATGGTGAGCCATTGCAGACGCCGGCGCGCGGTATCGGCAATCTCCTGATCGTAGGCAAAGGCATTCGGCAACCGGCAACGGCCTTCGATCCAGCAGTGGTTGCCATGCTCGACACGATGATGCGACTCCCGAATCCACTCGGCCTCGGTCGTGCGCGGACCGGCGGGTTCGGGGCAATTGGGGATGGCGGAGGAAATCTGAAAGAAGGGATCGTTGCCGCGGTTCTGAAGAACCTCGTCGGCATGCACGACCGCCGCGCCGGACAGCAACAGACAGAGCACCGCAACGCGAACTGGCATATTGTCGCTCCCATCGTCAATCTGCGTCGCCGGGGCCACTCTCGACGTGTCGAATGGTGACGTCGCTGTATAGGCACCGACCAGGCACTGACGATAGCGCTCACGGCCGCCAGCTTCAAGTACGTATCTCGATTGAGGCAACGCGTCAGCCGAGCGTCTCCGGCAGGTACTGTGCATACGTCCGATGCAACCGCGCGACCCCTTGATCCCGGGTCGCGGTGTACCCCAGCTTCTCCCGGAAGGCTTCAAGCCGCGCGCGTGACGCGCCCAGAATCTCGCTCCACGTTGCCAGGCCGATGCGAAACTGCGGCTCGGTGTGGAAATAACCGAATACCTTTCCGCGCTGCTGCAGCGTGCAGGCCGCGTCGTCCGTCATCTCGTTGGAGACCGCAAGAAAGGTCCAGTGGGTGTTGGCCTTGTCGAATCGCTCGTCCCGGCGGACGGCCATCGCATAGCTTTCGACCTGTGCCTTGACCGCAAGATCGATACGCTGAGCGGGGCGCTTCAGTTCGACGACAAGATACTCGCGGCGAGTCGTCGCGTAAGCTGGCACCTCCCTGCCCAGCAGCAGATCGATCACGGCCTCGCTGCCATTGTCGCGAACGACCCGCGCCTGCCTTCCGCGGGCCGCCTCCGGCCGCAGCAACGCGAGGTGCTTCCTCAGCACGGTGGTCAGATTCTCGTCGCTACTGGTCAGCAGATACTCCTCGCCAAAGATCCACGTTTCGCCTTCCAGCATCCGATGCAGCTGAACACGTTCCTTCGTGGAACGTTTGCTTTCCGGCAAAAACAACAATGTCTGAAGCCCCGCGAGAAACTGGAGCCTGTCGGCAACCATCTTGCTCGCCTCGATGATCGAGGACAGCGTGGTGTACTGCAGCAGATCGACGAGCTCGGTCTGCCTGTCCTTCGGCAGGCCCAGGACCTCGGTAAGAATCTTCTTCAGCGACTCGGGGCTCTCGTCCAGCGCGGTCTTGAGCATCCGCAGCGTGAATTGCCGGTCCTTGGATTTTCCGGTGCGAAATGAGTCGAGGTACTGATGCACACTCAGCGCGCAGATGTCGAAGACCTCTCGCCGCGCTGCCTCCACCGCGTCGGATGCATCGCCAGTGAAAGGGTATGCGCCCTCCGCCTTCCACAAGCTCACCAGTTCCGACGCACTCGCGGCCTTGCGATGCCGATAGTCCGCGCGCGACGCGGCAAGTTCCTGCAAGTCCGGTGGGACGATCTCGGGATAGGTGTCTGGGAACGGCT
Source organism: Cupriavidus sp. OTU4054 (assembly GCF_038440175.1). Lineage (NCBI taxonomy): Bacteria > Pseudomonadati > Pseudomonadota > Betaproteobacteria > Burkholderiales > Burkholderiaceae > Cupriavidus > Cupriavidus sp. OTU4054. The sequence goes on along the minus strand of NZ_JASATF010000012.1, from coordinate 62,182 downwards.
TCGCTGGTGGCAACATGTGAGCACTCCTGTGGGCGTCTTGCATATGGAGTACGAGGTTCACATGTTCAGCACTTTACAGAAATCGCTGTTTCGCGATTATTAGGACAACGATCGCCCCGCATTGCCCTCACGTCTGCAAGGACAACGCAATGTCCGTCCGCGCGCAACGGTCCGCATCTCTGAATCGCCCGCAGTTCCGGATCCCCCGCAGTTTTGATCCCGAAGTTTTGATTCATTACTTCGCCGCCATTCCGGCTCGTTTCCGATGTCGCGACGGCGCGCGCTCCGGTGGTATCAATCCCAGCTCCGTAATGGTGCTGGCCGCAAACTCGATGAAGGCCGATACGGCCCGTGGCAACTGGCGACGGCTGTGATAGACCAGATGGACCCCGATGACGCCGGACGAGAACTCCGGTAGCACCCGGCGCAGGCGCCCGCTCTCGACGAGCGGCACGGTCAGCGCGGCAGGCAGCAGTGCGATTCCCATGCCAGCCATCGCCCCGGCGAGCTGCGCCGACGACGTGTTGGCCTGGAACGGCCCATCGACCTCCACCGAAGCCATGGCCCTGCCCCGCGCACCGAGCCGCCATGTGCTGCGCGGCCCCCCGCGCGAGGGCGACGTAATGCAATCTTGCTTTGCAAGATCGCGAAGCTCGGCCGGACGTCCACGCCGCGCGAGGTAGTCCGGACTTGCCACGAGGATGGCCGAACTCGTTCCGAGCTTGCGCGCGAACAGCGAGGGATCCTGATCGCCCCCGCGTAGCGCAACGTCGATGCCTTCACCGAGCAGGTCCACCCGCGCATCGTTGAGTTCGAACTCGAAGCGCACCCGAGGATTCGCCGCGGCGAATTGCGCAAGCGCATCGGCTGGAAACCACTCGAAGAAGTCCGCTGGTACGGCGACGCGTACCCGCCCCGCGATGTCGTTGGCGTCCTCGGCCACCTGCCCCGCCGCGCGCATCAGCGCATCGATCCGATCCGCGGATTCGGCAAAGAAGTTACGGCCTGCGTCCGTGAGTGCCAGCCGCCGCGTCGTCCGCTGCATCAGCCGCGTGCCCAGCGCCGCTTCCAGCGACTGCACACGCCGGCTTGCGGTACTCGGCGGCATGCCCAGCCGCCGGCCCGCTTCCGCGAAGCTGCCAGCCCTGACGACATGGACGAAGAGCGCGATATCGTTGAGATCCATTGGATTACCCACAAAATTGCACGAGTGCATCTCATTGTGCCGGATTTTTCTATGGCGGGCATTTTCATACATTGGGCTCCAGGCGCACCGCAGCGCCACATGCCAACCAAAGGAGCCCAGCATGACCAACGTATCCGTAATCATCGGCAGCACCCGCGAGCATCGCTTCTCCGACGCACCGGCGCGTTGGATCAAGGCGCATCTGGACCAGCGCGAAGGCGTCTCGGCCCGCATTCTGGACCTCCGCGACTTCTCCCTGCCGTTTTTCGATAGCGCGATGCTCCCCGGCATCCCGGGCCGCCCGCCATACGATCACGAGGCCGTGCGGCGGTGGACCGAGGCCATCGGTACGTCCGACGCCTTTATCGTCGCGACGCCCGAATACAACTTTGCGCCGCCGGCCGTCCTGAAGAATGCACTGGACTGGGTGTATGCCGAGTGGCAACGAAAGCCGATCGGCTTCGTGAGCTGGGGCAGCGTGGGCGGCGCGCGTGCGGTCCAACAGCTGCGCGAGATTTCCATCGAACTGCAGATGGCCCCAATCCGGCATGCGGTTCACCTGCCTGTCGATGCCGTGTTCGCCCACTTCCAGGGCAACACGGAGCAGATTGCCGCCACCCTGAAGGCAAAGGACGAGCACGCCACGGCGATGGTGGACGACCTGCTGTGGTGGAGCACCGCGCTAAAGACCGCGCGCCTCCACGCAGCGTAAGGAGATCGCCATCATGTCACTCACCGCTGACGCGAACCACGTACAACGCCGTGCCATCGCGCATCGCACGCATGGCCGAAAGAATGGACCCGCGGTTCGCCTGATGAGCCCGTCGGACCTGGGGCAGTTCCTGAAGCCTTTCGTGTTTCTGGATTTCTTCGACATGCAGGGGCCGCCATTCGTCGGGCCGCTGCATCCGCATTCGGGTATCGCCACGCTGTCGTTCCTGATCGACGGACGCATGGACCTCATCGATCCCGACGGCAATACGGTGGCATTGCCCAGCGGTGGCATCGAATGGATGCAGGCAGGCAAGGGCATGTGGCACGGTGGCAGCGTGGGCGACTCCGATCACGGCCGCGTGCGCGGATACCAACTCTGGGTGGCGCTGCCGCCGAACCTCGAACTCGGCCCCACGGTTGCAGCGTTTCAGGCGACCGGCGACATCGCCAGCGAGGGACCGGCGCGCGTGTTGCTGGGCAGCTATGGCCATGCGCACAGCGCCATCGCCGCACCATCGCCGATGAACGTGCTTGCCGTGGCGCTGAAGGCCGGAGAGCGGTGGATTTATCAGCCGCCACCCGGACAAACTGTCCTGTGGGTATCGCCGGCCGAAGGACAGTTGCTCGCTAACGGCGAGGCGCTGCATGCGGAAGAACTGATCGCCTTTGAACGGTCGCATCGGAAGGTGGACTTCGAGGCCGTCACCGATACGCAGTTCATTCTCGGCTCCGCCGTGCCGCACGAATTCCCGCTGTCCCTCGGCTATTACTCCGTGCACACCTCGCCATCCGCGCTGCGCATCGGCGAGGATCATATCGACGCCATTGGCCGCCGCCTGCTTCGGGAAGGCCGAATCGGCAAGATGTAAGGAGACCACTCATGTCCGCCCGCCAACCCCTGCCCCCTTCCACCCTTGCACAACTGTTCACGGACGCACGATCCCATCATCACTGGACGGACCGCATGGTGGCCGACGACACATTGCGTCACCTTTACGAGCTGATCAAGTGGGGACCCACAAGCGGTAACCTCCAACCCGCGCGCCTCGTCTTCGTTCGCTCCGAGGCGGGACGCCGGAAGCTCTATCCCGCGCTGGAAGGGATGGGCAGCAACCGCCGCCAGGTCGAGGAGGCGCCGGTGACCGTGATCGTCGCGCAGGACGAACGCTTCTTCGAGGACGCGCCCCGATTGTTCCCTCGCATGGACGTCAAGCCGATGTTCGACGCCGATGCCGCGTTTGCCGAGTCCATCGCGTACCGCAGCAGTTCCCTGACGGGCGCCTATCTCATGCTTGCGGCACGCGGGCTGGGCCTCGATGTCTGTCCCATGTCCGGCTTCCACAACGCCCTGCTAGACGCGGCGTTTTTTGGCGGGACCACGTGGAAGGCGAATTTCATCTGCACGCTCGGGTATGGCGACGATACGAAGCTGCATCCGCGCGACCCGCGGCTGATGTTCGACGAGGCGTGCCAGCTCGCATAGCGGTCAGTTGCCGTGGTCGACCAGCAATCGTCCCGCTTTCTGGTAATGCCTCGGCTGCATCAGGTTGTGCTGTGCCGCCACGTGGATGTCGCGCAGCCGCCGCTGCAGCGGCGAGCGCTCGTACAAGGCCGTGCTTCCGGCCAGCGCAAAGCACTTGTCCACGGCATTGCGACACGTCGCGACGGTCCAGATCGCGGTCTGGCTGCCCTCTACCAGCTTGGCATCCGTTCCCAGCGTGCCATCGATGGCATGTTGCCAGTGGCTTTGCGTCTGCTGCGTCAACACGGCCCTGGCCGCGCGGATATCGGCGTGCACCGCACCGAGATCGCGCTGGAAGGCCTCCGTGTCACGCATCGGTGCCGTGGCGCGCTCCTGCCTGCGGCCGCTGGCAGCGATGGCAAGAAGGTCGTCGAGCGCACCTTCCGCGATCCCGACGGAGATCGAAGCATGCATGAGCGCAATCATCTGCGGCACGCCCGCGTACAACGGCTCGGTGGCCCACCGGACGGGTTGGGAGAGGTCGAACATGTCCGCATGCGGGTCGATGAACGTGTCGAGCGAGATGTCGTCGCTGCCCGTTCCTTTGAGGCCAGACACATGCCACGTGTCGAGGATGGTCCAGCGGTCAGCCGGCAGCAGGACGACGCGGACCTGGGGTCGATCGCCTTCCTGCCAGCCGTCCGGCACGAACCGGCAGAAGCCGAGCATCCACGTGGCATGGCGGCATCCGCTGGCAAACGGCCACTGACCATGCGCGCGCCATCGCCCCTCGTGCCGCGCTATTTTGCCGAGCAACTGGGTCGTGCCCGCGACGAACGCATCGGGATCGCTCCGGTAGATGCGGTCGAACGTTTCCCGCGGCAGCATGGTCGAGAACAGTACGGATCCCGCGCCGATCATCGTGATCCATCCGGCCGATCCATCGCACCGGGCCAGCTCGCGCATGACGTCGATGATGGCCGGGAGGTCGAGTTCCAGACCGCCGTACGCCTTGGGCAGGAACATCCTGAAGATGCCCGCGCTCCGCATCTGCGCGAAGACGTCCCCGGGAATATTGCGCGCCCGCTCGATGTCGTGGGCACGTGCCGCGATCGTCGTCTTCAGATCGGCGAGCGCGGATGCGAAGTGTTCTTGCGAGAGATCGTTCAAACGTTGTCACCTTCGTCGGTGCTTCGGCATCCCCGAAGCGAAGCCCGAGTATAGAAAGTGACTTCGAGCCGTTCTTTCGAAACCGAACGGTAGAGAGCGTTTCACTCTTGTTCGCGGAGAAATTCACCCTTTCGTACCGCTGCCAGGGGTGGCGCTATCCTTCCTGGCGCTATCTTTCCTAGCGTTATACTTCGCGGCGATGCGTGCAGCGCATCCCCACCCCGCACCACGAGAACCCGCAGCATGACTGAAGCCACCGAACTGACCCCCGACGAACTCCACGAGCTTGACGACCTGCTGGACGACCTCCGCCAGCGCGCGGACGAAATCCCCCAATGGGAATTCTGCGACGGCTTTCTCACGGCCCTCGTCTGCACGCGCCGTCGCATCCCCGCTGCCGACTATCTGCCCATGCTGCTGGGCGACGGCGCGGCGCTCGAGGTGGCCGAGGGCAGCCCGCTGCCGTTGCTGCCCGCGTTCCGTGACGCGGCCCAGCAGGCCCGCTTTATGGAGCTGTGGGAGCGCCGATGGAACGAGGTGGAGCACCAGCTCGACCAGCCCGTGGAGACGCTGGAAGACGAACGCACCTTCCATCCCGAGGCCATGGACATGCGCGGCGCCATCTTGAGCCTGCCTCAGGAGGAGCGCGCCGAGATGGACGGGCGGGAAATCCCGTCGTTCGGCCAGGTGTGGGCGCTAGGCTTCATGTTCGTGGTGGAGAACTGGCCCGAGGAGTGGGCCGCCCCGCGCGACAAGGAGGTCGCCCGGTGGTTGGACGAGGCGCTCGAGAGCATCGTCGCCCTCGCCGAGGACGATACCGGCGAGCCCGAGGTCTGCATGTACAGCGAGGACGGCCCGCCCAGCACGAGCATGGCGCGCGTGGAAACCTTCGGAGAGGCGATCTGGGCGATCTACGACCTGCGCCAGATCTGGAAGAGCCTGGGCCCGCGCGTGGAGGCCGTGGTGTCAGGCGACCAGCCCGGCCGCAACGACCCGTGCCCTTGCGGCAGCGGCAAGAAGTTCAAGAAGTGCCACGGCAAGTAAGGGAGAAAGCGCTTCTCCAGGCGGTGACAACGAGCCCCTCACGCAACCGGCTTGACGGCGGTAGGCAACTGCCAATCCTTGCGCACGAAGTGGCAGGTATAGCCATCGGGGATCCGTTCCAGATAATCCTGGTGCTCGGGCTCGGCTTCCCAGAACGGGCCAGCGGGCGCGAGTTCGGTCACCACTTTGCCCGGCCACAGACCTGACGCATCGACGTCCACGATGGTTTGTTCGGCGACCTTCTTCTGCTCGTCGCTCGTATAGAAGATTGCCGATCGGTAGCTCAGGCCGCGATCGTTGCCCTGGCGATTCAGCGTGCTCGGATCGTGGATCTGGAAAAAGAACTCCAGGATCTGACGGAAGCTGATCTTGTCCGGGTCGAACAGAATCTCGATCGCCTCGGCATGCGTGCCGTGATTACGGTAGGTCGCGTTCGGAACATCGCCACCGCTATAGCCCACGCGCGTCGAGATCACGCCCGGGTAACGGCGAATCAAGTCCTGCATGCCCCAAAAGCAGCCGCCTGCGAGGATCGCCCTTTCCTGTCTGGTGGTCATTTCGTGGTCCCTTGGTTGGTGATGAAGACCAGTATCCTCTCACGGTCGAGGAAACCTTGCTCACGGCTTGCTGCTGAGATCGCGTTCGGTTTCCAGTTAGGACCACTGGGCAATGATCATGGTTCGATTGGCACCGATGACTGATTTGCTGGCGTCCTATTCCTATACTTCGCGGCAGTCACAGCTCCGGTATAGACTCGGCCGCTTTCTCTAGTCCATCCAGGAATCCGATGTATCCAGTTTCAGTGAAAGGCGTGATCTCGACCGCTACGGGCGAAGTCGTTCTCTTGATGAACGAACGCGACGAGTGGGAACTGCCTGGCGGACGCATCGAAGTCGGGGAAACTTCAGTGGACTGCCTCGCGCGCGAGATCAGTGAAGAACTGGGTCTGCAGGTAGTCGTTGGCGGCGTTGTCGATACCTATCTCTTCGAGGTGATCCCCGGCAGGCACGTCTTTATCGCGACCTACTCCTGCGTACTCCAGGGGGCTTTTGAACCCGTTCTAAGCAGCGAACACAAGCGCGTCGGCCTGTTTGCGCCGAATGCTTTGCCGGGCAATCTCCCGGAGGGATACCGGCGTTCGATCGCTGCGATGGGTGCTCCGCGTGCTACCTCGAGTTAGCTCGGGATAGCACGAGAGGGCAAGTTCTTCAGCGGAAAACGCTGACGGCTTCCACCAGCCGAGTTGCCTGTTGCCTGAGGCTTTCCGCCGCGGCGGCACTTTCCTCGACCAGCGCCGCGTTCTGCTGCGTGATGTGGTCCAGTTCGCTGACGGCTTGACCGACCTGCGTAATACCGCTGCTTTGTTCGTTGGTAGCCGCGCTGATATCGGCGATCAGATCGGAGACGCGCTTCACTTGAACAACGATATCGTCCATCGTCTTGCCGGCCTCATCCACCAGCTTTGCACCGGAGTCGACCTTTCCGACGCTTTTGCTGATCAGCGCAGCGATCTCCTTCGCCGCCCCGGCGCTACGCTGCGCCAGCGCGCGAACTTCTCCGGCGACCACCGCGAAGCCTCGTCCTTGCTCACCGGCACGCGCTGCCTCCACCGCGGCATTCAGCGCGAGGATGTTCGTCTGGAAGGCGATTTCATCGATGATGGCGACGATGTCGGCAATCTTTTGCGAACTGGCCGTGATCTCGTGCATCGTGGTCACGACCTCGGACATCGCCTGCCCGCCCCTGGCTGCGGCCACGCTCGCCGCCTCCGACAGCTGCGTTGCCTGGATCGCGGTTTCCGCATTGCTCTGAACGGTCGCAGTCATCTCCGTCATGGACGATGCGGTGTCCTGCACGTTCGTCGCCGCCTGCTCGGTGCGCGACCTGAGATCGTTGTTACCCTGTGCGATCTCGTTGCTGCCCGACTGAACGTTGAAGACTTGTCCGCTGACGTCGTCAATCAGCCAGCGGAACATCAGACCCAGCTGACTGATGGTCCGCAGCGTCATGCCAATCTCGTCGACGCGATCGAGGGGATCGACCTGCTGGCTTTCCCCCGATGCGACCCGCAGCGCCTGGTCCCGCATCCGCTCGAGCGGCCGCGAGATTTGCGCTTCGAGCCACATGGAAACGAGTAGCGCAACGAAGGTCACCACAGCGGCCAGGCCTCCGAGGGCGACACCGGCGATGCCAAGTGCCCACGCGCTGATGACGATCGAAGGGACCATGATCATGAGGGCAGAACGGATCCGCCAGCGCACGCTCATCGTCTGGAGTGCGGACATCCATCGCGTGGGGCCGGCCCTGACGATCAGGCCCTTGTGAAAGCGGATGTGGCCCGCGTTGCCTTCGCGAAAGCGGCGATAGAGCGTGTCGGCCTGCTCGATCTCTGCTGCCGTCGCCTTGGTTCGTACGGACATATAACCGACTGGCTGGCCATCGCGAATGACGGGAACGGCGTTGGCGCGCACCCAGTAATAATCACCATTCTTGCGCCGGTTTTTCACGAGCGCGGTCCAGGGTTCCCCGCCCTTGAGGGTGGACCACATGTCGGCGAAAGCTTCTTCGGGCATGTCGGGATGGCGCACGATGTTGTGCGGCTTGCCCTGAAGTTCGTCGGCACCGAAGCCGCTGACCTCGACGAAGGCGCTGTTCGCGTAGGTGATGTGGCTACGCGTGTCCGTCGTCGACATCAGCGTCGCGTTGTCTGGCAGTTCGAATTCGCGTTTGGTGACAGGTTGATTGTTCTGCAACGATGTAAGCCTCTTCAATGGCCCGACTCGGCATGCCGAGTGGCAAAGCCGCCGGATACCCACTATTACGGTGTGGGAATACGGGACCTTTAGGCTTGTTCGGGTTTCTGCGATTGGCGGTGCGCCGCTCTACACTTGCTGACAGCTTTGTAATGAGCCGGTAACCCTTCGGACGTCGCGCGCCTTCGATAGTGGAGGTTATCCAAACATCGGCGCGCCGCAGCACTCATGGAACCGCAACTCAAGATCCTGTCTGGCCTCGTCACCGCGGCTCTCGCGCTGTCTGTGTGCACGACTGCATTTGCCCACGGTGTGTCACCGAAGATCGTGATCAATGGCAAGGTCCAGGACTACGGCCCCCTCACGCCGCTGATTGGCACCTGGAAATCCGTACCCGGAGCGGGGCTGGATGTCGCTCCCGGACAGGCGGGGTCTGCCGTCGGGAAAGGCGGCAAGGCCAGCTCTCCCTTTTACGAGATCATTACGTTCCGGCCCAACATCCCCGACACCAACAATAGTTCGGAGTCCCTTATCTCGCTTTCCTACCACCAGGCGATCTACAGGAAGAGCAACAATCACTGGTTTCACGATCAGATCGGCTATCTCACTTACGACAAGACAAACAACCTTATCTATGACACCTCTTGCATACCAAGGTCCGTGTGCTTTGTGGCGGAAGGACGCCCGGCCTCGCCCCTGGTTTTAACAACACGTAGCCAGGGGATCGCGCAGGCGCAATATATGATCCGAAACGACGCGACCAACTCGGTCAAGGTCACGCTCGACGTCTCGGGTTCCACACTGAAGTACAGATATGAAACGTCGTTGTTCGTGTACGGAAAGCCTTTCGTCCACACTGACAACGACGTCCTGACAAAAGTCGCGCACTGACCCTGCCAGCAACCGCGCTTGCGCTTGTTGTTCTCCTGCTCCAGCTCCTTCGGGTGCTGGGTGTCCCGTAGCAATAGAATCCTGCAAATCCACCTCGCTCATGGACCTACGGCTGGGCACGGAAGATTGCATTGCGTCAGATTGCTGACACAGATGGCGGGGGTCTTCAACGGCTCAGATGGGTCGATTGCTGCCGGTGGGCTAGCGGCGTCGACCCGTGATCATACCCCGCCCGTGGGCGTCTCAGATCAGCCATTTTGAGACAGTCGAAACTTGGCCTTCCGCTAGCCGACACCCATTCGGAGCGGTCGTCGAAATAGAATGCGGTCTTCAATCTATCAAGCCGTAAGCGGTGAACACTAGTGATCTACAGCAAGGAATTCTTCGCATTGCAGATTGATTTTGCACGCACCGTGGCCAAGCTCGCGAGATTGCCGCTCGATCGGGCGCTTCTCGACTATACGAACCTATATATCCGTTTTGGGCTTGGCCGGGACTTTTCACACGCCCATCCCACCTGGCGCCGCTACATCGAAGGACTAGTTCGCGCCGATGACCTCTACGATTGGACCTATCGCTTCTACGTTGCTCAAGGAGAAGACTCACGGCCTGCGGCGGCCTCTGGATGTTTCTCCCATGCAATGCAAAATGCCGAATGCGTACGGATTCACTTTCGAAACGTCAAAGGTTCCGTCGCATCTCCATTAGGTGCCGAGCAGCTACACGCGCGACTCGCCGAGCTCCGGTCAATCTTTGAGCACGTGAAGCGGAACACGCCTGGAGCAACACGAGTGGTCGGGACGTCGTGGCTATACAACTTACCCGCCTATCAGCGATGCTTTCCTGACTCCTACGTCGCAAGCGCCCAACTGACGTCGCCGCGCTTTCGACATGTATCGCTTTGGGGCCAGTTTCTCGATCGCAGTGGCATGCTCCGCCGAAACGGCGTGCATGAATTTGAAAGCGCACTGGCTGGTATTTCGGACACGAGAGACTTGCACCTCGCGTTCCCGTTACAAGCGCTTGCAGTCGAGGCACCCATTTCGGACTTCTATCGCTTCTACGCCATAACGGACGGTTAAAAGTGACCGGCGCCTCCAGCGAGATTTCGGAGATTCACCGAGGACAGTGGGAGTGGCTGCCCAGGATCGTTCCGCGACGGTCGCGACTGCGGGCAACGCCGACGTCCAGGTTTCCCGGCCAGGATCCGGTCGTGGCCAGCTCGCCCTCAAAGCCGGTGCTACGAAGCCAATCGGCGTGCGCCCCCCGCCCTACCCGTGGACTCGGCCGCTGTTGTCCGGCGCCACCGCCCTGCGGCAACGTCCGTGCCAACATTCTGCTGCGGGCTCCGACATCTGAGACCGCCCTAGACACATTTGCGACGGTGGCGCCGATCGAGCTGTGTACCGAGCGCTAGTTGCAGAGTAGGCGCGAGCGTCCGATTCCGTACGGCATGTCGGTTTCCGACGTGCCGCATTACGCCCCACGTTGTGCGCCCGATGATAGGCTGTTGCCATCATGCCCGTCATTGACATCCCCGACAGCGCTCTTGCCAAGGCCGCCAACCAGCTGATCCGCGATACCGAGAGCGAGATGCTGTTTGCTCATTCGGTGCGCGTCTACCTGTGGGGCGCCATGATCGGCTCGCGCCGCGCGTTGAGCTTCGACTCCGAGATGCTCTACATCGCGGCTATGTTCCATGACGTCGGCCTCACCGCCCGTTATCGCGACAGCCAGTTGCGCTTCGAAGTCGATGGTGCTCACGCGGCACGCGATTTCCTGCGTAGCCAGGGCATTCCCGAGGCGGACGTCGAGAGGGTATGGCTGGCCATTGCGTTGCACACCACGCCCGGCATTCCTGAGCATTTGCATCCCGAAATCGCCCTCCTTCAGGCCGGCGCCGGCATGGATGTGGCCGGGCGCGGCTACGACGACTTCACCGAAGCACAGCGCAATGCAGTGGTGTCCGCCTACCCGCGCGGCGAGGGCTTCGGCACGCGCATGATCGATACGTTCTACGCAGGCATGGCGCACCGTCCGGCCAGCACCTTCGGCACGTTCAACGACGACTTCCTGGCGCACAAGGATCCCAGCTTCCAGCGCGTCGATCTCTGCCGGGTCATCCTAAGTTCCCGCTGGGAGATCTGATTCCCCCGGGTTTCTCTGACTGGAGAGCTCCCAGGTGAGAGCCGGATAATCGGCAAAGGTGCGCAGCAGAAAATCCATAACGACGCGTATCTGGGGTGAATGGCGCAGGTCGCGATGCACCGCCATCCAGATGTCCTGAAAGAACGCTTCGCCATTGTGCGAGAGGCGCTGTAGCGTCGCATCGCGCTCCGCCAGGAAGTCAGGCAAACCCGCCACACCAGCGCCTGCTCGCGCTGCTACCAGGTGGTTGTTGATATCGCTGATCTCGCAGGCTATGGGTCTTCCCTCTGCAACCCCCGTCAGCCAAGCGCGTTGCCGCACGCCAGTGAATCCCGCGTCGTAGCCGATGAACTCCCACGCGGATGGGTCGTGCAAATGTGGATAGTCCTTGCTCGCGTACAAGCCAAACGACACGCGCCCCAGCTTTCGCACAACGCTAGCGGGCTCCTCCGGACGCGTCATTCTCAGGACGACATCCGCTTCCCGACGGCTCAGAGACACCTGCCGCGCCTCGCCGCAAATGGATAGCTGAATGCCGGGATTTGAGCGCCGAAAAGCTGCGAGGTGCTTTAACAGGAGACTGGCTATCAGCGCGGGCGGCGCGCTCACCGTTACCTTGCCGCTGGGCGGACTACGGCTGGCATCCAGTAGTCGCTCGATAGCGTAGGCGCCCTCTTCCATCGCCTGCGCGAGTTCGTATATGCGCTGGCCCAGCGGCGTGAGCCTGCACGCCCTGGGCAGCCGTTCGATCAGACGGGCCTGGATCTTCGCCTCCAGCACGCCGAGACGACGGCTGATCGTGGCGTGATCAACCTGGAGGTAGCGTGCCGCACCTGACATCGTTCCCAGGCGAGCGACGGCCAGAAAGTAACGCATGCTTTCCCAATCGATCATCTGTGCATTTTCGCAGGGATGGATTGCGGATCTGGGGAATATCCACGCAGCCCGGAGATCCTTATGCTCACTGCTATTCATCATTCCCGCAAGGAAGTGCCTCATGTCTCGTCTCAATACCACCAAAATGTCCGAATTGAAGCTATCCGCCGCACGGGCACTGCTGCTGCTTGCATTTGGCGCTTCACATGCGTACGCGGGCGCCGCACCGGATGATTACTTCCATACCGGAGCCGGCGCCAGATATCTGCGCCGTGCCGATGAAGACATCGTCGCGAAGCCGCTGCGCGGCGGTGTGACCGTCCTGATGGGTTCCGGCGGCAACATTACCGTCCTGACGGGCAAAGACGGCAAGTTCCTCGTTGACGCTGGCATCAGCAAGAAGCATGAGAAGGTTCGGGCCGCGCTCGATCGGCTAGGAGACGCACCGATCCGTTACGTGGTCAACACGCATTGGCATTGGGACCACACCGACGGCAATGCGTGGATGCATGAAGCCGGGGCCACTATTGTTGCCCAAGAGAATACAGCGCGGCACTTGACCGAGACGACGCATGTGAACGCGTGGAATTGGACCTTCGATCCCGTCCCCGCGGCGGCACGCCCGACCGTATTGATTGACGACAGAAAGGAGTTCGACTTCGCAGGCACCACGATTGATGTCGAGAACTTCGGATACGGCCATACCGACGGCGACTTGTGGGTCTATTTCAAGGATGCCGATGTTCTGGCGCTTGGCGATACCTTCTGGAACGGCTTCTATCCGTACATCGATAACGAGGACGGTGGCAGCATCGACGGCGCCATCAAATGGGCCAGCGAAGCCGTCGCTCGGACGACGGACCACACGATCGTGGTACCCGGTCACGGCGCGGTGGGTACTCGCGCTCAGTTGATCGCATTCCGCGATATGCTCGTCACCGTCCGCGCAAATGTGGCAGCGCTAAAACATCAGGGCAAGAACATCGACGAAATCGTTGCTGCTCGACCGACAGCTGCCTTCGATGACAAATGGGGAAATTTCGTCTTCAACGGCGAGCAGTTTACCCGGATGGTTTTTGCAGGCCTGAATTCTCGCGGGAGCTAACCCTTCGCGGCACTCGCCGCTATCTGGAGATCTCGAGTCGCCGGCAAATACGCTGGTGACGCGCTCCAGGTTGCTGTACTCGCGATCGCCGCGTTGACCGATGTGACCGTACTCCGCGTACATGCCCCTCTTGCCGATCGGCGGACGGAATACGAAGCAGACACCTCGTTGCAGAACGCTTCGCCTTCGGCGAAGCGCAGTGGAATGAACGTCCCCTTGCTCGCGGCCTTCGACTGCTGTTGCTGCCATGCGATTTACGCTCAAGTCGAGCGCGTGGCATCGCATTTGTGTGAGGTAGCAGAGTAGGTGTGTTTTGACAGTTAGAACAACCGTCGAGAAGGGATTTTTTAAACGAATCCAACAGTTTTCAAGACTCAGCGGTCTTTCTGTGGAGATATTGCTGACACGTCGGCACCGACAATAAACTGAGGCAGATCCTCGCTAGGCAAGGACCCGCCGTCAGCTCGATGTTCAGCCTGCCTCGCTTTATTGTGGGAGATTGACGCACTTAATTGCTCAGCGGCACAGCAAGGCGGGCCCGCAGGCCCGCATACCGTCACAGGAACTTGAACAGGTTCATGCCCTGGATCTGGATGAACGACTGCTGCGCGCCCTGCAGCGCCGTCGAGCGCTGATAGTACTCGGCGATGGCCGACGCGTAGTCGAGGTCTTCGAGGTTCGAGCGGACGGCTTCGTTGCTCAGGTCGCGGTTGGTGCCGATGGTGTCCAGCGCATCCAGTTCCTGCATGCGCGAGCCGACCGACGAGCGGACCGTCAGGACGTTGTCGAGCGAGTTCGAGAACTGGCGGATGCCCGTGGCCAGCACGTTCTGCAGGTTGGCGTTGGCGCTATCGCTGCTGAGCGGCTGCTTGAGCGTGTCGATCACGTTCTGCAGGTTGGCGAACATGTCCGCGCCGGCCTGCTGCGCGGGCTTGATCGTCATCGTGTCGCCGTTGGCCGGGGTGCCCTTGACGGAGAACGTCACGCCGCCCACCGAGATCGCTTCGTTCTCGTTGTAGTTGACCGGGCCGACCACCACCGCCGGCGTCGGCAGGCTGTTGTCGGTAATCGAATACTGCATGCGGCCCGTGCCGTCCGGCGCGAAGTTCAGCGTGAACGAGTGGCCATAAGCGGCGTTCGTCGGATCCGATGCCGAGATCGCGCTGTACGTGGCATTGCCCGTATTGCCCGCGTTGCCCTGCAGCACGTAGCCAGCGTTGGCCGTCACGCTCTGGAAGATCTCGGCGCCATTGTTGGTGGCCTGCATCTGGCGCGCGACGTCGACCTGCAGCAGCTGGTGACCGGTGTCGCCCTGATACACCACGCCGCCCGAGGCGTTCTTCGTGAACGGCGCGGTGCTGGACTGCAGGCCCGCGAACAGGTAGTTGCCATTGCCGTCGTCGGCATTGGCCAGACCGAGCAACTGGTCGTACTGGCCTTGCAGGGCCGTGGCCAGCGACGCGCGATCGGTGTCCGACATCGTGCCGTTACCCGCGTTCACGAGCAGCGTCTGAATGTTCTGGATGGTCGTGGTGATCGTCTTGAGCGAGTTCTCCGCCAGGCCGAGCGTCGAGTCCGCCTGCCTGCGCGTGGTGGTGTACTGCGCGTTGACGGAAGTGGCCTGCTTGATGCCCAGGATGCGGGTGGCCGCAACCGGATCGTCCGACGGGTTCAGCACGCGGCGGCCGGTACCCAGCTGCTGCTGCACGTGCAGCAGCGACGACTGCTGGTTGTTCATCGACGACACGCCCTGGGTGTACAGGGTGGAAGTGGCTACGCGGGTAATCATGGCGAGTTTCCTTCAGTTCCTTGGGTTCTGTCGTCAGGCAATGCTGATGAGCGTGTCGAAGATCGTGCTGGCCGTCTGGATCACGCGCGCATTGGCCTGGTACAGCTGCTGGAACTGCAGCATGTTGACCGTTTCTTCGTCCATGTTCACGCCGGACACCGATTGCTGCGCGTTGTAGATCTGCGTGGTCACGCTGTCTTGCGACGTGGACTGGATCTTGACCGACTGCGCCTTGCTTCCGACGTCGTTCACGAGCTGCGCGTAGGCATCGTTGAAGCTCGCCACGCCGTTGATCGTCTTGGCCGTCTGCAGCTTGGCCAGCGCGAGCATGTTGCCGTTGTCGGACACCGCGCCCGAGTTGTTCGACAGCGTGATCTTGTCGCCGTTGCTCGGCGTGCCGCTGAAGCTGAACGTCATGCCGTTGATCGTGTAGTCGACGTTCGCGCCGTTGGGCGTCGGGGTCGGCTGCGGCGCCAGCGGCGTACCGGCGGCATCGGTGAACGTGTAGCTCGACGTCGCGCTGCTCCACGTGGCCGTGATCTTGCCGGCGAACGGCGTGAAGCCTTGCGCGACGTTGGTCAGCTTGGCAGCCGCGTTGCCCACGTTGGTCGTGGTGGCATCGGCACGCGCCGGCGACGCGGCGGCAACCTTGGCCGGGTCGCTGATCAGCACGTCGAAGCTCGAGCCCGCGTTGCGCGTCGGCTGGATCTCGAACGAGTCGTTGGCGGCCATGCCGGCGCCCACGTTGATGCTGACGCCGTCCGCGGTGAGCGTCATCGGCGCGGGACCGCCCGCGGTCGCCACGACCTTGTTGTCCGACTTGCGCAGCAGCGAGTAGTTGGTGCCGTCGAACTTCAGCGTGTAGTCGCTGGTCGTCAGCGCGCCCGCGTTCGTGATCTGCGCGGACACCGTCGCGGTGCCCGTATTGCCCTGCTTGCCGTAGACGGTCGGGCCGCCGATCGCGAACATGTCGGTGCCCACGGCACCGTTCAGGTCGAGACCGAGCTTGTGCTGGTCGTTGAACGTCTGGCCCAGCGCGATCGAGATGCGGCCGATCGCGTTCTGCGCGCCGTCCAGCGAATCGCTGCGGAACTGGAGCAGGCCGCCGAGCGAACCGCCGTTGATCGCGCCTTCATCGGCTTCCTGCACGGAGCCATTAGGCAGCGTGAAGGCGATTTCCGTACGGCTGCCGTCGGAAGCGGACTGCACGGCCTTGAGGTTGTACGAATCGGAACCCATCACCAGCGGCTGGCCGTTGGCGGTGAGGATGTTGTACGAGGTACCGCCGTCCTGCACCACGACCTTGGCGCCGATGAGGCCGTTGAGCTGCTGGACGATCTGGTCGCGCTGGTCCAGCAGGTCGTTGGGCGGCTGACCGCCGGCCTGCGCGCTCATGCGCGTGATCTCGGTGTTCAGCTTTGCGATCTGCGCGGTGTACGTATTGACCTGATCGACCGTGGTCGAGATCTGCTGGTTCACACCGTCCTGCAGTTGCTTGAAATAGCTGCTGGCGGACTTGATCTGGCCAGCCAGCGCCTGCGCGGCCGACAGCATGCCCTGACGCGTTGCCGGATCGGACGGCGTGTCCGACACCGCCTGCACCGAAGCGAAGAACTTCTGCATCAGTGGCGCGAGACCGCCCTTCTGGTCGGCGAGCAGATCGTCGATCTGGGAAATCTGGTCCGAGTACGTGGACAGCTGCGCGCTGGCGGACGTGGCGCCACGCAGCTGGTTGGTCAGGAACGAATCGTAGACGCGCTGCACGGACAGCGTATTGGCGCCCTGGCCATAGAAGCCGGAGCCGCGCATCTGGCCACCGGCCGACGCGATGATCGTGTTCTGGCGCGTATAGCCGGACGTAGCGGCGTTCGCGAAGTTGTGGCCAGCCGTCGAGAGCGCGTTCTGCGCGACGTTGAGCCCCGAAAGACCGATATTGAAGAGAGACATTTGCTCTGACCCCGGATCAGTTGGCTACCTTCGGCACACGGCCGAGGGCGGTGAATGTGCTAGATAACGGCAGAAACCCGGCGGGACTTTAGCTTCGCATTCCATCCCGCTTCGTTCGGCTTTACTGGGCTTTTATTGGGTTTTATTACAGGTTCGAGACGCGTTCACCGAAGATACGGACGTGTTGAACCCCGCCCCGCGCGGAGCGAGGGACGGGCGGCACGCCATCGACGCGGGGGCCGCAGGCCGCCGAAACTACGTCGATACCTTCTTCATGATCCGCACAAGCTTCTCGCCATACGCCGGATCGGTGGCGTAGCCCGCGCGCTGCAGGCCATGCGCCGCCTCGTCGGCGTTGTTGGCGGCGACCACGCCCGCATAGCGCGGATTGGTCGTCAGCAGGCGCGCGTAGTCGGCGCACGCCTCGTCGTAGGAACCGTACGCACGGAAGCGAGCGCGAACTTTTTGCGGCTGGCCATCGACGTATTCCGTCGTCATGACTTCGGCCACCGGGCCGCGCCAGTTCGCGCCGGCCTTGATGCCGAACACGTTGAATGTGGTGCTGCCGTCGGCGTTCGTAATCTCGCGGCGGCCCCAGCCTGACTCGAGCGCGGCCTGGCCGACGATGAGCTTGGCCGGCACGCCGGTGGCGCGGGACGCCGCCATGGCCGGCGCGGCCATGCGGTTCACGAATTCGCTGATATGGGCCGGCGAGTCCTCGGGCAGCTGGCCGAGCGCGGTCTGTCCGCCCTGCCACTCGCTGGCGGATTGATACTGGCGCACGCCCGTGCCCGGGCTCCACGAACCGCCCTGCACGACCGTGCCGACGGGCGGCGGTCCATCGGCGTCGGTGGCGCCACGGCTGTCGAGCATCGCGGCCAGTTGCGCGTTCTGCGCGCTGGCGGCGGCCTGCGCGCCCGTCACGCCGGGCATCGCCTGCGGCACCTGCACACCCGCGGCGCGCGCGAGCTGGCGGTACATCACGTCGGCGAGGCCGATGCCACGCGAGGACATCTGCTGCGAGAGCTGCTGGTCCATCATCGACATGTACAGCTTGGTCTGCTGGCTGTCGAACATGCCATCCTGCGGCGTGGCATCGCGCATGCTCTTGAGCACCATCTGCGTGAACACGGCTTCGAACTGCTTGGCCGCATTCTTGAGTGTCTGCTCGTTGTTGCCGGCACGCGCCTGGTTCTTCAGCGCCTCGAAGCCCTGCGTGTCGAGCGCGAAGCGCTGCGAAATGTCGCCAGCGGAGGTGTCCAGCGCCATCAGATGATCTCCAGTTCCGCGCGCAGCGCGCCCGATGCGCGCATCGCTTCCAGAATCGTCTGCAGGTCCGCGGGCGTCGCGCCGAGCGCGTTCAGGCCCTTGACCACGGCCGCGAGCGAAGCGCCCGCCTTGACGATCTGCAGCGAACCGCCACCTTGCTTGAGGTCGATCTGCGACACCGGCGCCACGACGGTCTGGCCGCCGCTGAACGGCGCGGGCTGGCTGATCACCGGCTGCGTGTTGATGACCACGGAGAGGTTGCCATGCGCGATCGCGCAGTCTTCCACCGTCACCGCCTGGTTCATCACGATGGAACCGGTCCGCGCGTTGAGGATGACCTTGGCGGGACCCCGTGCGCGCGTCACGTCGATGTTCTCGATGCGCGCGAGGAAGTTGACCCGCTCGGTCGGCGTCTGCGGCGTGCGCAGCTGCACCACGCGGCCATCGACGGCCTGTGCCACGCCGGGGCCCATCGTGCGGTTGATGGCCTCGATCACGCGCTCGGCCGTGCCGAAATCGGTGTCCTTGAGTTCGAGGTTCAGGTAGCCGCCTTCCGGCTGGAACGACGGCACCGCGCGCTCGACCACGCCGCCGTTGGCGATGCGGCCGACCGCGAGCTGGTTGATCTGCACCTTGCTGCCATTGGCCGAGGCGCCGGCGCCGCCCACGAGCAGGTTGCCCTGTGCGATCGCGTAGACCTGGCCGTCGGCGCCCTTGAGCGGCGTCATGAGCAGCGTGCCGCCGCGCAGGCTCTTGGCGTTACCCATCGACGACACCACGACGTCGAGCTGGCTGCCCGGCTGCGCGAACGGCGGCAGCGTGGCGGTCACCATCACCGCGGCCACGTTCTTGAGCTGCATGTTGCGGCCGGCGGGCAGCGTCACGCCGAGCTGCGAGAGCATGTTGGTCAAGCTCTGCGTCGTGAACGGCGTCTGGGTGGTCTGGTCGCCCGTGTTGTCGAGGCCCACCACGAGGCCATAGCCCACGAGCGGGTTGTCTCGCACGCCCTGGAAGTTGACCAGGTTCTTCAGGCGCTCCGCGCGTGCGCTGCCCACGGTGGCGCCGAGCACGAGCGCGACCATCAGCGCGAAGATCAGCACGCTGATGAGCGAAGCTACGAGAGACGCCCGAACGTTCGGATGAGTATTCGAAGGCGAAAGCATGGCGGGATCAGTACGGTAAGACATTGAGGAAGAAGCGCTGGAGCCAGCCCATGTTCTGCACTTCGTCGATGTACCCCTTGGCGGTGTACTCGATGCGCGCATCGGCCACCTGCGTGGACGGTACGGCGTTGTCGCCGGTAATCGTGCGCGGATTCACCACGCCCGAGAACCGGATGAATTCCGCGCCCTGGTTGATGGCCATCTGCTTCTCGCCGGATACCACCAGGTTGCCGTTCGGCAGCACTTCCAGCACGGTCACGGTAATGGTGCCGTTGAACGTGTTCGCGGCCGATGCACCGCCACTGGCCTTCATCCCGTTGGCGCCGCTGATGTCCGCGTTCTGGGACGAGCTGAACAGCCCGCCGAACGCCCTGGGCACCGCGTTGAAGGCAAGATTGGTGTTGCCGGTACGGCTTGCGTTGGTTCCCGATGCCTTGGTGGCGTTGACGTTCTCGTTGATCACGATCGTCAGGATGTCGCCGACGTTGCGCGGACGGCGATCCTCGAACAGCGGGTTGCCCGCGTACGACGCCTGGAAGATGGAGCCGGACGGCGAGATCACGTTGCGCTGTTCCGCGCGCGCGGTGGTCGGCAGCTGGACGAGCGGCTCCTTGGGAATCAGCGCGCAGCCACCGGTGGCCAGCACGGCGATGCCGGTCAGGCAATACAGCGCGATCGTGCCCATGCGGGACACCTGGGTGGCTTGACTCATCACTGTCATCCCATCTGGGTCAGGCGCTGCAGCATCTGGTCAGACGTCTGCACGGCCTTGCTGTTGATCTCGTAAGCGCGCTGGGTCTGGATCATGCTGACCAGTTCTTCCACCACGTTCACGTTGGACGATTCCACGTAGCCGCCCTGCAGCGTGCCGGCGCCATTCAGGCCGGGCACGGACGTGTTGGGCGCGCCCGAGGCGTCGGTCTGCGCGTACAGGTTCTCGCCCAGGCTTTCGAGGCCGGTCGGGTTCGGGAACGTGGCGAGCTGGATCTGGCCGACGTTGACGGCGTTGGTCTGGCCCGGCGTGGTCACGGTCACCGTGCCGTCGCGTGCGATGGACAGCGACGTGTAGTTGGCCGGCAGCGTGATGGCCGGGTTCAGCACGAAGCCGCTCGACGTGGTCAGCTGGCCGTTCGGGTCCACCTGGAACGAACCGTCACGCGTGTACGACGTGGTGCCGTCGGGCATCGTCACCTGGAAGAAGCCCTGGCCGATGATCGCGACGTCGCGCGAGTTGCCGGTTTGTTGCGGGTTGCCCTGCGTGTGGATGCGCTCCGTGGCAACGGGACGCACACCGGTACCGAGTTGCAGGCCCGAAGGCAGCACGGTCTGGTCGGACGACAGCGCGCCGGGCTGGCGGATCGTCTGGTACATCAGTTCCTCGAACACCGCGCGGCTGCGCTTGAAGCCCGTGGTCGACACGTTGGCCAGGTTGTTCGAGATCACGTCCATCTGCGTCTGCTGCGCATCGAGACCGGTCTTGGCAATCCAAAGAGAGCGGATCATGTTGTTCCTTCTGTATCTGCTGTGAGCGTGACGGGTGCTGCGCGCTTCAGTTGTTGCCCAGCAACGCGTTCGCGCGCTGGTCGTTCGAATCCACGCCGGAGATCATCTTCATCTGCATCTCGAAACGGCGGGCGTTGGCGATCATGTCCACCATCGCTTCCACGGGATTCACGTTGCTGCCTTCCAGCGCGCCCGAAATGACTTTCACGCTCGGGTCAGCCTGCAGCGGCTCCGCGCCCTGGCGCAGACGGAACAGGCCGTCGTCGCCACGCGCGAGCGAATCTGGGGGCGCATTGACCACACGAATGCGGCCAAGCTGCGCGAGGCCGTTGGGCTGGTCGCCCGGGCCACGCGCCACCACGCTGCCATCGTTGCCGATGGTCAGCTGTGCGTTCTGCGGTACCGCCATCGGACCGCCTTCGCCGAGCACCTGCAGGCCCGTGGAGGTCTGCAGCTGGCCGTCGGCCGACACCTGCAGCGAACCGGCACGCGTATAGGCTTCGGTGCCGTCCGGCAGTTGCACTGCCAGCCAGCCGTTGCCGGTGAACGCGAGGTCCAGGTCGCGGCCCGTGTAGGTCAGCGGGCCCGCCTTCATGTCCGCGCCCGGCGTGGACGCCAGCGTGAACGAACGGGTCTGCGTTTCCTGCCCCACCACCGGCACCGCGCGATACATGTTGATCTGCGCGCGGAAGGCCGGCGTGGAAGCGTTGGCCAGGTTGTTCGATACCGCGGCCTGCTGGTCGAGTATCTGCTTGGCGCCCGACAGGGCGGTATAGATCAGGCGGTCCATGGCGGTCCGTCAGCGCGCGTCAGATGTTCACCAGGGTCTGCAGGACCGTGTCCTGCGCCTTGATGGTCTGTGCGTTCGCCTGGTAGTTACGTTGCGCGACGATCAGGTTCACCAGTTCGCCCGAAAGGTCCACGTTGGATTGCTCCACCGCGTTCGACTGCAGCGTGCCCATCGAACCGCCGGCCGAGCCGAGCAGTTCCGGACCCGACGCGCCGGTCGAGGACCACACGTTGTTGCCTTCCGGCTTCAGGCCTTCGGCGTTGGCGAATGCGGCCAGCGCGATGGTGCCCAGCGAACGGGTCTGCTCGTTCGAGTACGAACCGAGGATCGTGCCGTCTTCCTGCACGCTGAAGCCGAGCAGCGAGCCCGATGCGAAACCGTTCTGCACGATCGACTTCGGATCGTTGTCGGCGCCGAACTGCGTGGTGCCGGTCAGGTTCAGCGTCATGTTCATCGCGGCGGCGCCATTGCCGGCCGGCAGCGTCAGCGCCGGGTTCGCGGGCGTCGTGGACTGCATCACGCCGGCGTTGTCGAACGACAGCGTCACGGGCGTGCCGCCCACGATATTGCCGTTGGCGTCCAGCACGCGCATGGTCCAGTCGGTACCGCCGGCGACCGTCGGGGCCGCGCCCGACTTCGAGAAGTAGGCGGTCAGCTGCACCTTGTTGCCGAGCGAGTCGTACGCGGTGATCGGCGTGGTGTAGTTGTACATGGATTTGGTCGGCAGCACGGCCGGTGCGGGCGGCGCGGCCGGCGTCGTGGCGAACGCGGTGGTCGGCACGGTGCTGCGCGAGTCCAGCTGGAACTGCGCGGTGATCTGCGTGGTGGCCTGCGGCGGCAGCTGGGCGTTGCTGATCGTGATCGGCTGCGGTACGCCCGTGGTCTGGCCGGCGGCGTAACCCGTCACCTGCAGGCCGCTCGCGTTGACCAGACGGCCGTCCGGCAGCTGCTGCAGCTGGCCGTTGCGCGAGTAATACACCTGACCTTGTTCGTTGACGAGGCGGAAGAAGCCGTTGCCGTTGCTGATGGCCGTGTCGAGGTTCCGCCCCGATGCGGCGATGTTGCCGTTACCGAACGACTGCACCACCGAGTTCACGCGCACGCCCAGGCCGATCTTCGAGCCTGCGTAGACGTCGGCGAACTGCGCCGTGGAAGCCTTGAAGCCAACGGTGTTCGCGTTGGCGATGTTGTTACCGATCACGTCCAGGTTGGACGCCGCGGCGTTCAGACCGCTTACCCCTTGACCAAAACCCATGACTTTCCCCTTTTAAGGCTGTCTTTCGATATTTGCCCGCACTCGTATGCGGACCGGGTGAAGAATTCGAATCCGACTTACGAGATGCGGCGCACGTCGTCGACGTTGGCCGTGGTACCGTCTTCGAGGTTGACCAGCACGCCGGTGCTGTCGCCACTGATGCCCTGCACCTTGCCGGTAACGAGCGCGACGGGACCGACGTCCTTGCCCGCGGCCGTGGCCGTGACCTTGAACTTGTAGTCGCCATCGGGCACCGCGCCGCCCTGGTCGTTCTTGCCGTCCCAGGCGATGTCGTGCACGCCCGCGGTCTGGCCCTTCATGTCGATCGTGCGAACGACGTTGCCGTTCGCGTCCAGCACCTGCACCTGCACCGCATCGGCCGTGCTCGGGATGTCCATGGCGATCTTGCCCGGCACGCCCGCGTCCACCGACACGGCGCTGCCCGGAACCAGCACGGTACGGCCGATCAGGTTCGCGGAGTCCATCGCGCGGCTGGCCGCGGTCTGCGACAGCAGCGCGTTCAGCGTGGAGTTCACGTTCTGGAGACCGCTCACGGTGGAGATCTGCGCGAGCTGCGAAGTCAGCTGCGAGTTGTCCATCGGGTTGAGCGGGTCCTGGTTGTTCAGCTGCGTGACCAGCATCTTCAGAAAGTTGTTCTGGATGTCGGACGCGCTTGCACTGCCCCCCGCGAGGGCGCTGTTCAGGGCGGAGTTGTCGTTGCTGACGCTCGAGGTCGAAGTCATTGTGGTTTCCGGCTAGTCCTGGAGAGAATTTCGTTCACATCACTGACCGATGGTCAGTGTCTTGAGCATCATGGTCTTCGCGGTGTTGAGCACTTCGACGTTGGCCTGATACGAACGCGAGGCGGAGATCATGTTCACCATCTCTTCCACCGGGTTCACGTTCGGCATCGTCACGTATCCGTTGGCGTCAGCCAGCGGATGCGCGGGGTTGTGGACCTTCCGCGCCGGCGATGGATCTTCCATCACGCCCTCCACCTGCACGCCGCCCACGTCGGTCTGCCCCGGCGTCGGCGCCATGCCGAAGATGACCTGCTTGGCGCGGTACGGCTGGCCGTTCGGTGCAACGGCACTGTCCGCGTTGGCGAGGTTGGACGCCGTCACGTTCATGCGTTGCGACTGGGCCGCCATCGCGGAACCCGATACGTCGAAAATGCTCATCGAAGGCATGGTCTGGCTCCTTGGCTTCGTCTTTAGCTCTGGATTGCCGCAAGCATCGTCTTGATCTTGCCGCTGACCACCGTGAGGCCCATCTCGTAGTGCACGGTGTTGTCCGCGAACGCCACGCGCTCGGTATCCATTTCCACGGTGTTGCCGTCGATGCTCGACTGCAGCGGAATGCGGTACTGCAGGTCGTCGTCGTTCGACGCGGCCGCCTGTGCAGGCAGATGACGCGTCTGCGTGGTCGACAGCGACAGGCCTTCGTTGCGCTTGCCGCGTTCCACGGATTCGCTCAGCTTGCTCGCGAAGTCAAAGTCGCGAGCCTTGTAGCCCGGCGTATCCGCGTGGGCGATGTTGGAAGCAATCACCGATTGCCGCTGGCTACGGAGGCTCAGCGCATCCTGCTGGAAGCGCAACGCCGCATCGAGTCTGTCGATCATGTCTGTCTGCCTTTCCTGCTAATGGGGCTTCTTCAGGGTTGCCATCTTAGGTGCCGGGTTGTCGAGCCAATCGTCCGAATAGGGATGGGAAATCCGCGCAATTCGCGCCGCGCTCTCGCGCGAGGCTGCCTACAATGGGCTCCACTGACTGGCATGCCGTTCGCGCCCGCCATCAGGCCGCACGGCGCTTTCACGGGGCGCCGCACGGCCCGCCCGCGCAACCGTTGCCATGTCGAGTTGTTTTTTCCCATCCTTGCTGGATGTCGCTCATGACTCGTTTCCAACAGGCCGCCCGGCTGCTAGCACTGGCCGGGCTTGCCTTGTCGTTCCTCCCGCCCGCGCAGGCCGCGCCGGCGCAGGTCACGCCGGTTCAGGTTGCACCGGCCGTCAACCCTTTTCCGGAAGATCCCGTCCGCGCCGCGGTCGAGCAGTTCCTGCTGCGCCAGGCCATCGGCCTGCCCGGCAAGGTCAGCGTGCAGGTGATTCCGCCATCGGGCGGCCGTGCGCCCGACTGCGTGGCGCCGGACCCGTTCCTGCCCGCGGGCTCCGCGCCGTGGGGCCGCGTCAATGTCGGCGTGCGCTGCGGCGGCGACCGTCCATGGACGCGCTATATCCAGGCACGGGTGTCCGTGCTGACTGATTACTACGTGGCCGCGCGCGCGATGGCGCCGGGCGAGCCCATCGATGTGGCGGACCTCGAACTGCGCCAGGGCGATCTGGCCGCGCTGCCGCGCGCGGTGGTCACCGATCCGTCGCAGGTAGCGGGCGCCGTGGCGGCCAACCGTATCGCCGCGGGTTCGCCGATGCGGACCGATCTGATGAAGAAGGCGATTGCGGTCCGCTCCGGCCAGACCGTGACCGTGGCGGTGGAAGGCGATGCGTTCCAGCTCACGAGCGAAGGCAAGGTGCTGGCGGATGCCGCGCCGGGCACGTCTGTACAGGTGCGCCTGCGCAACGGTCAGGTCGTGAGCGGGATGGTCCGCAACGCGGATACGGTCGTTTTGCAGCAGTGACCGTTCTAACGAATTTGTACGAAGAAGGCTGAAGTAGCTGTTGGGATCCCCGATGTTGGGACGGCGTTGGAGGGGCGTGCGAGAATGCCGGGACCTCTCCCCCAAAAAGTGTGGGAAAGCGTACGTTCAGGCACATCGAACCCCTAAAGTTTGGGGATCGGCCGTCCGTTAAGTCAGAGGAAACCAGCAAGGAACACCCCGTGAAGATCAATCAATCCACCACGACCAGGCCGGCGGACAACGCTGCCGGCGATGCTGCCCGTCCGGCGGCCGCCGCGGCAACCCCGCAGGATCCGGCCGCGCTGAGCGGCGTGCGCGTGAGCCCGCTGGCCGCGCAAGTGCGCGAGATCGGCAATCGCCTGGTCAACGACACCGACGACGATATCGATACCGCCAAGGTCGAGGAGATCCGCCAGGCCATCGCCGAAGGCCGGATCAAGATCGATCCCAGCAAGATCGCCGACGGGTTGCTCGCGTCTCTGCGTGAGCTCGCCCAGGGCGATACTCAACAACCTAGCTGACATGACCCAAGAAGCCCTGATCCAGACACTGAAGCGTGAATCCAATGCCATCCTGGCATTTGGCCGTGCCCTCGCCGAAGAGCGGGACGCACTGAAGCGTAATGATTTCCAGGCACTGAGCGAACTGCTCAGCCGGAAAGTGGAACTGGCTCAGGCACTCACGCGCGAGACTGCCGCGCGTGAGGCGCAGATGATCGCGCTGGGTCTGCGCGTGGGTCCCGGCGGCCTGCTGATCGGCCGCCCGGTCGATCCGGCCGTGACCGACGCATGGCGCAAGATCGTGTTCTTCGCGCACAAGGCGAAGGAATCGAACGAGGTCAACGGCGCGATCGTCAACGCGCACCTCGAGTTCACGCAGGAAGCCATCCAGGTCCTGCGCAACGGCGGCGCCGATCCCAACGAGATGTACGGCCGCGACGGCAAGTCGCAGAACGCGGCCGCGGGCGTACAGCTCGCGGCGGGTTAAGCCGTCTCTCGGCTGTCCGCTCCGGACGGGAGCGCGCGGGTGTCGTAGGTGGCGCGGCTATAATGCGCAGACTGCACGCGGCCTGCGCCCATGATCGATCTTTCCAGCCGAAGCTTCATCGAGTTGTATCGCGGCACGCCGCGCCTCGAGCGCGCCGCGGCTGCGCGGGCGCCGTCCCTGCTGGTGGCGGGACGTGGCGACCGGGCGCTGGACGCATTGCAGCGCGAGTATGCGTTGCGCGATCAGCTCGACGAGCGCTGGGCCGTGCTGCCGCGCGCGCTCGTGCCTTATGGCGACACCACGGTGCTGGTGCTCGCGGACCCCGGTGGTGAGCCGCTGGCCCTTGCGGCCGCGCGGCTACTGCCGGATCAACTCTCCCTTGCGATTCGACTCGTGACGTGCATCGCCGCCATGCATGCGGCGGGGCTCGTGCATTGCGCGCTCACGCCCGGGCGGTTCCTGGCCGATGGTGGCGACGCCGATGCGCCGGTACGCGTGACGGGCTTCGGGGCAGCCGTCCGCCACGATGGCGATGGTGGCCGCGGCGTGCAGGCGAATGGCGACGGGAAGGCGGAAGCGAAGCCGGAAGAGGAATGGGACGATCGGGCGCTGCGCTACATGGCGCCGGAGCTGTCGGGCCGCATGAACATCCGCATCGATGCGCGGGCGGATCTCTACGCCCTTGGATGCATCCTCCATGAACTGTTCGTCGGCACCCCGCCCTTCGATTACCCCGATACCGCCGCATGTGTGCATGCACACGCGACGCAACGGCCCGCGCCGCTCCATGCGATTGCCCCGCATGTCCCCGAGCCGCTATCGCGCATCGTCATGAAGCTGCTCGAGAAGGCCCCCGACCAGCGCTATGCGAACGCCATGGAGCTGCTCTCGGACCTGCGCCAGTGCGACACGCTGCGACGCCGGCACGGCGATATTCCGCCGGTCACGTTCGATCGCCAGGCCGCGCTGAAACGGCTGCGCCACGCCGAACGCGTCTTCGGCCGCGAGCAGGAAGCGGCGACACTGATGGACGCCTACGCGGATGTCGCGGCACATGGGCGTATGCGTGTGGTCTGGATGTCCGGCGACGCGGGCATCGGCAAATCCGCGTTGCTCAACGAGACCGCCACGCGCCTGCGCCGCATCTACACACCGCTGCTTGCCAGCGTTAAGAGCGAAGAAGGCCGGCGGGGTGCGCCCTACGGCCTCCTCGTGCGAGCCCTCGAACCATTGCTCCAGTTCGTGCTCGGCTGTCCCGACGACGAATATGCCGCGTGGCGCGAACGCATTCGCCAGGCCACGGCGCCGGTCGGCCGTACGCTGGCTACCCTGCTGCCCGCGCTGACCGTCGTGCTGGGCCCGATGCCCGATGCGCTCGACGCGCCGGACGGATCGCCGCTGATCGAGCGCGAACGCGTGCAGCAGGGTATCGCCCGGCTCCTCGCTTGCTTTGCCACGCGCGCGCGGCCGCTGGTCCTGCTGCTCGACGACCTGCAATGGGCCGACGTGGGCACGCTGCAGGTACTCGAACGGCTCGTGCAGCATCCCACGGCCATGCCGCTGCTGCTTGTCGGCGCCTTCCGAGCGCGGGAGGTCGGCGCCGAGCATCTGTTGCGCAATGGCGTGCTGGCCAACTACGGTGTGCGCGTCGCGCTCGGCCCGCTGCATCCACCCGCGCTGCTCGCGTGGCTTGCGAGCGCGTTGCGGTATGACGCGCGTGACGCAACGGAAGATGCGATGGACGATGCCGGCAATCTGGCATCGCTGAGCGAGGAGATCGGCCGCAAGACCGAACACAATCCGTTCTACGTGCTGCAGCTGCTGCGCCTGCTGGCCGACGACGGACTGCTGACGTTCGACGAGGCATCGGCCAGCTGGCGCTGGCAGCTCGATCGGATCGTCACGCACCCAGGCATCGGCACCGTCCTGGAACTGCTCGCGCATCGGCTCGAGCAAATGCCGACCAGCGCGCAGGGCATGCTGCGTCTGCTGGCCTGCCTGGGCGATCGCGCATCGACGGAGACGATCGCCATCGCCGCGAATTTGGATGCCGCCGCCACGCAGCGCGCGATGCGCATCGCGGCCGAGGCCGGCGCGATCCACCGCGATGGCAGCGACTGGGTCTTCGCGCACGACCGTATCCGCGAAGCGGCCTACGCCTCGATCCCGCTCGAGGCCCGCGCGCCCTGGCATCTGCGCATCGCGCGACGGCTGCTCGCCCATCCCGTCTCGCAGGCCGACGTCTTCTCGATGGCGACGCAGGTCGGTCTCGCACGATCGGTCGTGGACGATCCCGACGAACGCCGCGCATTCGCGCGGCTCAACATCGATGCGGGCCTGCACGCGAAAGCCGCCACGGCCCACCATTCGGCGCTCGCATTCTTCCGCACGGCACTCGCCTTTCTGGGCGAAGACGACGCGAGCGAGGACGGCCTGACCGCGCGCATGCTGTGCGGCGAAGCGGAATTCATGACCGGTGCGCTCGCGGCCGCGGAGGCACGGTTGTCCGCGCTCGAAGCCGCGGCCGGCGACGGCGTATTCGGCGCCGGCCTCGCGCGCCTGCGCGTGGCGCTGTACACGACGCTCGGCGCGTACGAGATGGCCCTGTGCGTCGGCCAGGCGTTTCTCGCGCGCGCCGGCATTCACCTGCCGCCGCAGGCTGCCGACGACGACGTCGCGCGCGAACATGCCCAGTTGCGCGGCTGGCTCGACCGGCACGGCATCCATGGACTGCGCGCGCTGCCTGTGGCCACCGACCCGCTACGGCATGCGCTGACCGATATCGTCGCCGACCTGGTTCCCGCCGCGTTGTTCACGGACCAGCGCATGTTCGACCTGTTGCTGCTGCGTGGCGTCAACCTCGCCATCGCCTACGGACACTGCGACGGATCGGCGTACGTCTACGTCTGCATGAACATGATCGTCGGCATGCGCTACGACGACTACGCAGCCTCGCGCGCATTCGGCGAACTTGCGCTGCACCTGGTCGACGAGCGCCGCCTCGAACGCTATCGCGGCCGCGTGTACATGGCATTCGGCGCGCTCGTCGTGCCGTGGATCATGCCCGCCCGCGCCGGATGTCATTACATCCGCCGCGCGTACGACATCACCGTGGAGAGCGGCGACCATACGTTCGCGGTGTACTGCACGCGCAACGAGGCCAGCGTCATGCTGTTCGCGGGCGATGCGCTCGACGACGTCCGCGCGACGGTCGTGCGCGGACTCGCAATCGCGCGCGACGCGAACTTCCAGCTCGTGGTGAACTCGCTGCTCGCGCAATGGGCCCTCCTCGGCCGCTTGCAGGACGCGGTCACGAACGAGGAACCGCTGCCGCCCGAACCGCCCATGGACCAGCCCGCCACGCTCGTCGACTGCGCGTACTGGGTCCATCGGCTACAGGTCGGCCTGCTGTTCGGCGACCTCGATGACGCCCTTGCTGCACGCATCCGCGCGGAAGCGTGCGGCGACGCCGCGCGTGCGTTCGTCGAGACGGGCGACCTGCCCTTCTATGGCGCGCTGGCGTTGCTCGCATTGCCTTTCCGCCATCCGGATCAGGAAGCGGCGCTGGAGCGCCATATCGCCGACCTGTCCCGCTGGGCGCACGCATGCCCGGACAATTTCACCGCGCGCAAGGAGCTCGTCAGCGCGCAGCTCTCGCGTCTGCAGGGCCGGCCCGGCGATGCCAGCGACGCCTATGCGCGCGCCGTGCAGCACGCGCGCCGGCACGGCTTCACGCAAGTGGAGGCGCTGGCGGCGGAACTCGCCGCGGACTTTCATGCGCACCGTGGCGACGAGATTGCCGCGCACGCCTATCTGCGCCACGCGCGCGGCGCATGGGAGCGCTGGGGCGCCACAGCGAAGGTACGTCAGCTGGAGATGCGCCATCCGGGGCTGTTCGATACCGACGCGGGCACGCCGGGCGCGGGCCGCCTGCGCGAACTCGACGTCCAGGCGGTGCTGCGCATCTCCACCGCGCTGGCGAGCAATATCGTTCCCGCGCGGCTCGTCGATACGCTGATGCAGACGGCACTGGAAAGCGCGGGTGCCGAACAGGGCGTGCTCGTGCTCGTGCGCGACGGCGTGTGGCAGGTTCCCGCGCGCGCGCAAGTGGTCGATGGCGCGATCGTCGTCACGCAGGAACCCGCCGTGCTGGGGTTCGACGTGCTGCCGGTATCGATCGTGCAGGCCGTCGCGCGGACCCACGAACGCCTCGTCATCGACGACGTGCGCGATGCCAACGCGCATGCGTCCACGTATGCGCAGGACGCGTACCTCCGCCGCCATCAGCCCCGCTCGATCCTGTGCGTGCCGCTGATGCGCTACGCGACGCTCGTCGGCGTGCTGTATCTGGAGAACAACCTCGCGGCCAACGTCTTCACCGCGGCCAAGGCTGGCGTGCTCGAGGTCATTGCGTCGCAGGCGGCATTCGCGCTCGAGAACGCGCGGCTCTACGAGGCCCTGTTCGAGCAGAACGCGCAACGCACGCGGGCCGAGGCGCAGTTGCGCACGGCGCTCGACGAGCTCGAGCGCGCCAGCCGGCTCCGCGCGATGGGCGAACTCGTGGCATCCATCGTGCACGAGGTGGGACAGCCGCTGGCCGCCGTGAGCACCTCCGCCAGCGCGGCGCTGCGGTGGCTCGACCACGATCCACCCGATATCGTCGAGACGCGCCAGATGCTCGCGCATATCGGTGCGAGCGCGACACGCGCCAACGCCGTCTTCCAGAACCTGCGCGCGAAATCGCGCACGACGGCGCCCCATTTCGAGCCCATCGACCTCGGCGACGCCCTGCATGAGGCCATCACCTTCGTCGCGCGCCCGCTCGAAGCGCTCGGTGTCCTGCTGAGCCTGCATATCCCGGAGCCGCCGCTGACCGTGCATGGCGACCGCATCCAGCTCCAGCAGGTGGCCATCAACCTCCTGATGAACGGCGCCGAATCGATGGCCGGCATCCCCCGCGATGCCCGGCGGCTCTCGCTCACCTGCGTGTCCGGCACCGATGCCCGCGGCGACGCGGTCGTGCGCATCATCGTGGAGGACAGCGGGTGCGGCATCGACCCGGCCATCGCGGACCGCCTGCTCGAGCCGTTGTTCACGACCAAGCAGAATGGCATGGGCATGGGACTCGCCATCGTCAACTCGATCGTCGATGCGCACGGCGGCCTGCTCGCCTTCGTGCCGCGCGAGCACGGCGGCACGCGCGCGACGGTCTCGCTGCCCAGGCAACGGCCCGCACACCTGACGTGACCGCCGGGCGCGCTTTCTGATACCGTTGCCACTCACACCCTCACGCATTGATTCCTCTCACCATGACCCACGCACCGTCGCCCCGCCCCGCGGGGAGCATCACCCGCCGCACGGGCGGCGCGGCCGGTACGCCTGAAAAGGCGGAGGCCCGGGTAGCCTATATCGTCGATGACGACGAGCTCGTGCGCGGCGCGCTAAGCAGCCTGCTGCGATCGATCCACCTGGAAGTGCGCGCGTACGGCTCCGTCGAGGAGTTCCTGGCCGCGCCGCGCCATCCGGACGCGCCATCCTGCCTCGTGCTCGACGTGCGGCTGCGCGGACAAAGTGGACTTGCATTTCAGAAGTCACTGGCCGACAGCGGCGAATCGCATATGCCGATCGTCTTCATGACCGCCCACGGCGACATCGCGATGAGCGTCAAGGCGATGAAGGCCGGGGCCGTGGACTTCCTGGCCAAGCCCTTCCGCGACCAGGACATGATCGATGCCGTGGTATCGGCGATCGAACGCGATGCGGCGCGCCTCGAGGTCGAGCGCTCGCTCAAGGACCTGCGCGCGGGCTGGGAATCGCTGACCCCGCGCGAGCGCGAGGTGCTGGAACTCGTGGCGAAGGGACTGATGAACAAGCAGATTGCCGACGTCATGGGCATCGCGCTGATTACGGCCAAGCTTCATCGCGGGCAAGCCATGCGCAAGATGGACGCCTGCTCGGTGGCCGATCTCATGCACAAGATGCAGTTGCTCGGTCTGGGGTTCCGACCTCCCGCCTAGCGCCCTCACACTTTGGTAAGGGGTCTCCGAACCCTCGTTTGCTGGTGCGTCGCCGCGTCCCGTGGTGTCATCGCTACCGTGCCGATTGATCCATCCGATTGATCCGTTTACGGCACGAGGAGACCATCATGACATTCCATCCGGACCTGCCGGGCATGATCCTGGCCGCGCTGGCTGGCCTGGGCGCGCTCGCCGCGATGCATGCATTCGTCCAGCACATGGCGATCGTGCGGCTCGCCAAGGCCATCGAAGCGCACGGCGGCGAGGGCAGCCCGCCCGTGCTGCCCGATACGGGCGTGACCGCCGTGGCGAGGCTCGCGCGCGCGATCAACGGCTGCCGCACGCGCAATGCGCAGCGCGAGACCGAACTGCTCGAGGTGCTGGCCGCTTACGCGCATGACCTGCGTACCCCGCTTCAGCGCATGCGGCTGCGCTGCGATCTGCTCGATGACGAGGACATGCACCGCGCGATGACGCGCGATCTGATCGAGATGCGCGACCTCGTGGAGGCCAGCCTCGCCTGCGCGCGGCTGCGCCGCAGCACCACCGAACCGATGCGCCGCGTGGACGCCGACGGCCTGATCGTCCGCCTCGTCGAGGACTATCGCGATACGGGCCGCGTCGTCGAACTGCATGGCCGCGTCGGCAAACCCGTGATCACGTGCCCGCACGCGCTGCGGCGTGTGCTCGTGAACCTCATCGACAACGCGCTGCACTACGGCAGTCATGTAAGGCTGTGCGTGCGCGTGAACGCGCGAGGCCTGGAGTTTGCCGTCCAGGATTCGGGGCCGGGCATCGCGCCCGCGGAAATGGAGGCGGTGTTTGCCGCGTGGTATCGCGCGCCGGCGACGGCCACACGCGTGCCGGGCACGGGGCTGGGCCTCGCGATCGCGCGCAGACTGGCGCTGGCGATGCGTGGCGACCTGCAACTCGAGAACCGCCACGCCGGCGGTCTCGAGGCACGACTGACGCTGCCGTTAGGACAGCTCGAATGACGCTGGATCAGCGGTAGTTGACCGTGACCTCGTTGCTGCGCCCCTGCAGCGCCGGCAGGATGCCCTGTCCGGGGACGCGAAAGGCAAACACGAACCCTTTCGCCGCATCGTCGCCGCGGAATGCATCGGTCTTCCCTTCGGGCGAAGACAGCAGCACGCATCGCTCGGCATTGCAGAGATACGCCTGCAGATCGACCGGCGGCACACGCACGAAGCTGTAGCGCCATCGCACCGACGTGATCACGCCCTCCGATTGCGGCATCATGCCACTGGGCTGGATCGGCGCCGACAGCGTGCGCTGTCCGCGGCCGGTGATGGTCGGGCCGACGACGGACGCATTCCACGCGTGGCGCGATCCGAGTTCAAGCGTGGTGCGGGTCATGCCGTCGGGCGGGGCGGCAAGCGCGCCAGCCGAGGCTGCCGCGGCCAGCACGGCCGCGCAAAGAAGCGCGGGAGCAGGAGCCGGCCGCCGCATCACAGCAATCCGCGCAGCTGGTTGCGCAGGCGCGTAATGGCCTGGCTGCGGATCTGGCAGACGCGCGACTCGGTCACCTCGAGCACGGCGCCGATCTCGCGCAGGTTCAGTTCCTGGTCGTAGCACAGCGACAGCACGAGCTTCTCGCGCTCCGGCAGCTTCTCGATCGCGCGAATGAGCGCCTCGCGCATGCCGCTTTCCATCAGCACCGTGAGCGGATTCGCATCGTCGGTCACGCCGAGATGCCGGTCGAGAAAATCTTCCTCGCCCGATCGCTCGAAGTCTTCGTAGTGCAGCAGCTGGCAGCCGTACACCTCGTTGAGCAGTTGCTGATATTCCTCGAGCGGCAATTCCATTTCGGCAGCCACTTCGGAATCCACGGGCGTGCGGCCGAGCTTCTGCTCGAGGCTTCGCTGCGTGCGTTCGATGCGGCGCGTGAACTGCCGCAGGCTGCGCGACTGCCAGTCGTTCGCGCGCACCTCGTCGAGCATCGCGCCACGAATGCGCTGGCTCGCGTAGGTTTCGAAACGCGCGCCATGGTTGTCTTCGTAGCGCTTGGCCGCATCGAGCAGGCCGATCATGCCGGCCTGGATCAGGTCGTCGATCTGAACGCTGGCCGGAAGCTTGGCCGCCAGTTGCAACGCGATGCGTCGCACCAGAGGCGCATGTGTCTTGACCACGTCTGCCTGTTCGAGCTTTCCCTGAATCGTGTACATGGTGGAACTCTCGGTTAATGCTGGTTACTCTGCCGGCGCCTCGTTGTTCGAAGTACCGGCTGGCTTTTGGTCGGTCTTGTTCTTGTCGACTTCTTTCTTGACTGCTTGTTGACTGCTTGTTGACTGCTGTCGTACTTACGCGGGCATGGCGGCAGCCATGCTTCGCGATGCTGCCGCGTCCGCGCGCAGGGGCCAGCCATTGACGGCGCCGGCCATGCGACGCAACGCCGTGGTGGCCGCGGCGGCCGGAAAGGCCTCCACCACGCAGCGTCCGAGGTGCAGGCCGCGCATGACCAGCGGATCGACTGGCAACGCGCCCGCACTGCTCGCTTCCACACCGAGGTACTGGCCCGCCGTGCGCGCCAGGTTCCCGGTGATTGCCGCGACGGCTGCTTCGCTGGTCGCCATGTTGACGACCAGATGGAAGCGCCGGCACGCGTAAAGATGGTGCAGCCGCTTGATGCACGCATAAGCGGCCGTGATCGACGTGGCATCGGGCCGCATCACGATCACGAAGTTATGGGCCGCGCCCGCCAGCGGCGACAGCGAACCGTCCTGCATGGCGCGCGCGTCGATGACTACCGTGCGCACGTCGGGCAGTGCCCGGCCATCGAACCCGACGCCGGCCGCCACGCTGCCCGCCGGCAACACGGCCAGTCCGCTCGCGGGGCGTGTGCCCAGCGCTTCGGCCAGCGCCGTACGTCCGGCAAGCACGTCGGCGAGCGACGCGTTGGGCGTGGCCCCGGCCAGCCGCGTGGCGCGCGCGCCGTGCCGGTCTTCATCGACGAGCAGCACACGCTCGCCCTGGAGCGAGAGCGCGTTCGACAAGCCGAGCGCGACCGTTGTCGCACCCGCGCCGGGTTCGCTGGCCACGACCGCGATGCGCCGCGTCACGCGCGGTGCCAGCATGCGGCGCAGGCTTTCGGCCTGATCGGAACCGAGGATGGACAAGGCTTACTCTCCCATCGATGCCATTTGCATGGCATCTGCCGATTCGGCATCCATCGAACGGGCGAACTGCGTTGCGGCCAGTGCAGTCGACTGCGCGACAGGCTCGCTCGCGGGCGCGCCGGTCGCCGCCATCGAACGGCCCGGATAGTTCTCCAGCACGTCGAGCAGCGCGAGCAGACGGCCCATGCCTTCGTTCAGCACGGAACCCTGCACGGGGGCATTGACGCGCGCGAGCGCGCGGCCGGCAAGACGCGACAGGAATGCGGGCGCGGTCGGGCTCGGCGTATGCTGCAGACGCAGCGTGGTCAGGCCCAGCTGGATCGAAACGAGGTGACCATAGGTCGATGCATCGGATGCGGAGCCGTCGGCGGCGTCGCCACCCTGGCCCGCTTCCTGCGCGAAATGTTCCACCGCGTGGCGCAACGTACGGAACTGCTCCTCGGCCGCATCGGCCCAGCGCGACCAGCGCGCGACCCGCGCCGCGTCACCGGCCAGTGCGGCGTCGCAGAGCATATATTCGGTGGCGAGCATCTCGCCGGTAGCGCGATCGACCAGACGCGACACCACGAGGCAGGCCTCGATGCCGGCTTCCGAACCGTCGGTACGCACACGCGCGGCGGTACGTACCTGGCCTTCCGGCACGCGCACCATGCAGTGGCCCAGCCATTGCACGGCATCGCGGTCGCGCCACGGCTGTTCGCCAATCGCATGGAACGTCAGCGTGTCGGCGATGGTGTCGAGCTTGTTGGCCACGCCGTTGGCGATCACGCGCGTGGTCTTGCGCATGCCGGCCACCCAGCGTTCGCCGGTCTGCTGCCAGCGCGCGAGCGTGGTCGTCGTCGGCAGCGACGCATGCAGGTTGACGACCGTCCGTGCGGCGGCCAGCGTCGCGCGCACGGTGGCGGCTTCGGCTTCGGCTTCCGCCTCGGCAAGCGACTGGCGCGTACGCGACGACGGCACGAGCGTGGTGGCCAGCGGCATGCCGTCACGGTCGGCGAGCCACAGCGTCTGCTGCAGCAGTTGCGGCGCGCGGCGGCCCTGCGTGGGCAGCGTGGCGGTGCCGGTCACGGCGAGCACATAGCGTTCGCACGCGCGCGCGGCGTCGCGGCACATCGTCAGGCGGACCTGCTGCGCGGCCTGGCGCAGGGCCGGGCCACCGACCGCGCGCTGCTGCCACAGCGAGCGCGCGAGTTCGAATCCGTATTGCGCGGCGTTCAGTTCCTCGACGCAGACGCCGACCGCGTTGGCGCTGTCGGTCAGAGAACGCAGCATGTCGTCGGCACCGCCCTGCGGGGCGGCGGGCGCGCGCGCTTCATCCACGGCTGCGGCGGCCTGACGGCGCGCGGCATCGGCATCCGCGAACAGCGAGCCGCGGCGCGGCGTCAGGAACGCGCGCTCGACGAGCGCCGCACCCTGCGCGAGTTCCAGGTGCTCGGGCACGCGCTGGCCCGTCGACGCATAGAACACCGGCAGGCGATGGCGAATCACGACGTCGAGTACGGAGCCCAGGTGCGTGGCCTCGTCGAGCTTGCTGATGATGCAGCCGTCCAGGCCGGCACCCGCGTTCGGGGCGGTATCGTGACGATAGGCGTGCACGACCTCGTTGAGCGTGTCGCCATGGCTCGCGCCGTTGAGCACCAGCACGCGCTGGAGGGGGGCCTGTACGCCAGCCAGCATCGCGATCTGGTCCGACAGGCTGCGGTCGCGCTGGCTCATGCCCACCGTGTCGATGATCACGAGGTGCTTGTCCTTCATCGCATTGAGCGCGAAGCGCAGGTCGGCCGCATCCTTCACCGCGTGCACGGGCACGCCGAGAATGTCGCCATAGATGCGCAGCTGCTCGTGCGCGCCGATCCGGAAGCTATCGGTGGTCAGCAGCGCGAGCTGCTCGGGGCCATGGCGCAGCACGAAGCGCGCGGCCAGCTTGGCCGTCGTCGTGGTCTTGCCGACGCCGGTCGGGCCGATCAGCGCAAGCACGCCGCCCTGCGCGAACAGCGTGTCCTCGTCGGACAGCACCGGTACCTTGCGCGCGAGTTCCTGGCGGATCCATCCCATCGCGGCCGGGCGATCGTAGCCGACGGGCAGCTTGCTGAGCAGCGTGCGCGACAGCTGGCCGGAGAAGCCCGCGTTGACCAGCCATTCGAAGAGCGATTCGCGCAGCGGATCGCCCGCGGATACGCCTGATACGCCCGGGGCGCCGCCCGACAAACCCGCGAACTGACGCTCGAGCATCGCGCGCATCGACGCCAGCTCGCCACGCAGATCGCCAAGCTCGGCGCCGTCCTGCGGCGCGGTGGCGAGCAGCGATGCGGCGGGCTGCGCCACGACCGGCGTCGGATCGACGTACTGGATGGCGGTTGCGGAGACCGCGCCGAGATCGGCATCGCGCATGGCGACGATCTCCACGCCGCCCTCGACGGTGCGGTTGGACAGCACCACGGCGTCAGGGCCCATGGCCTCGCGCACCTTGCGCATCGCTTCGCGGCCATTCGCCGCCACAAACTTTGCCACGCTCATGTTCGTAGGTTCCTCAGGCAGCGCCGCCGATCATCGCGGTGATGCGGATATTGCGGTTGTCCGGTACTTCGGCATGCGACAGCACCTTCAGTTGCGGCAGCGTCCGGCGCAGGAAGCGCGCCATCAGCGGACGCAGCGGCGACGGCACCAGCAGCACCGGATCCAGCCCCAGTTGCTCCTGGCGCATCACGGCGCCCTGCGCCTGCTGCAGCAGCGCATCGGCCAGTCCCGGCTCGATGCCGCCGCCGTTCGACAACGCCTGCGTCAGCACACGCTCGAGACCCGCGTCGAGGCTGATCACCTGCAGGTCGGCGTTGTTCGGGAACAGCTGTTGCGTGATCGCGCGGCCCAGTGCCATGCGCACGAGCGCGGTCAGTTCGGTCGGATCGCTGATCTTCGGCGCATGTTCGGCAATCACGTCGAGAATCGTGCGCATATCGCGAATCGGCACCCCTTCGTCCAGCAGGTTCTGCAGCACCTTCTGCAGGCCCGTCAGCGAGATCGTCTTCGGCACGAGGTCTTCGGTCAGCTTCGGCGAGTCCTTCGCGATGCGGTCCAGCAGCGACTGCACTTCCTGGCGGCCGAGCAGTTCGGACGCGTGGAGCTGGATCAGGTGGTTCAGGTGCGTGGCCACGACCGTACTGGCATCGACCACCGTGTAGCCGTAGGCCTGTGCCTGTTCCTTCAGGCCGGCATCGATCCACACGGCCGGCAGGCCGAACGCGGGGTCCCGCGTGGCGGCGCCGGGCAGCGTGCCCGTGACCTGGCCCGGATTGATCGCCATCCACTGGCCCGGCGTGGCTTCGCCCTGGCCGATCTCCACGCCCTTGAGCGTGATGCGGTACGCGTTCGGCTTGAGTTCGAGGTTGTCGCGGATGTGGACCACCGGCACGAGGAAGCCGATGTCCTGCGCGATCTTCTTGCGGATACTCTTGATGCGGCCGAGCAGTTCGCCGTTCTGCGCGCGATCGACCAGCGTGATGAGGCGGTAACCCACTTCCATGCCGAGCGGGTCGACCAGGGTCACGTCGTCCCACGTGGCTTCGGTCGTCTCCGGGGCGACGGTCGGCGCGCGCTCGTCGCGCTTCATCTGCGTCTGCGCGGCCGCGGCGTCGCGGCGCATCGTATAGCGCCCGAACCAGGCGAGCGAACCGGCCAGCAGCAGGAAGGCGAAATGCGGCATGCCCGGGATGATGCCCATCATGCCGATGATGCCGGCCGTCAGGAACATCACGCGCGGGTTCGAGAACAGCTGGCCCGTGAGCTGCTGGCCCACGTCCTGCTCGTTCGACACGCGCGACACGATCACACCGGCCGCGGTCGAGATGATCAGCGCCGGAATCTGCGCCACCAGACCGTCACCGATCGTCAGCAGCGTGTAATTGCGCACGGCGGTGGAGAAGTCCAGGTCGTGCTGCACCATGCCCACCACCATGCCCGCGGCGATGTTGATGAACATGATCAGCAGGCCCGCCACGGCATCGCCGCGCACGAACTTGCTGGCACCGTCCATCGCGCCGTAGAAGTCCGATTCCTGCGCCACTTCGGCGCGTCGCTTCTTCGCGCCTTCCTCGTTGATCAGGCCCGCGTTCAGGTCGGCGTCGATGGCCATCTGCTTGCCGGGCATCGCATCGAGCATGAAGCGCGCGCCCACCTCGGCAATACGGCCCGCACCCTTGGTAATCACCATGAAGTTGATCACCACGAGGATCGCGAACACCACGATACCGACCGCGAAGTTGCCACCGACCAGGAAGTGGCCGAACGCCTCGATGACCTTGCCCGCCGCGTCGGGCCCGGTATGGCCCTCGAGCAGCACCACGCGCGTGGACGCGACGTTCAGCGACAGGCGCAGCAGCGTCGTGAACAGCAGCACGGCCGGGAACGCGGCAAAGTCGAGCGCCTTCTGGGTGTACATGCCCACCAGCAGCACCATGATCGACAGCGCGATATTGAAGGTGAACAGCAGGTCGAGCACGACGGCCGGCAGCGGCAGGATCATCATGCCGAGGATCATGACGATCAGCAGCGGTCCGGCCAGCGCCTTCATCTGCGCGCCCGATCGGACGCCAGGCATGTTGAATAAGTTGGTCAGTGCGTTCATGCGCGGGCTTCCGGTACGGCGAGTTCATCGGGCACAAACAGTTCCGTCGGGCCGCCCGGCTGCGGACCGTTGGTGTAGTGCCAGTTCTTGAGTTGAAAGACCCAGGCCAGGACCTCGGCCACGGCGGTGTAAAGGCCCGAGGGGATTTCCCGGCCGATGTCCACATGCCGATGCAGCGCGCGCGCCAGCGGCGGCGCGGACAGAATCGGCACGCGATGCTCGGCGGCCAGCTCTCGAATGCGAGCAGCCACTTCGTCTGCGCCCTTTGCCACGACACGAGGCGCGCTCATGCGGCCTTCCTCGTACTTGAGCGCCACGGCAAAGTGCGTCGGGTTGGTCACAACCACGTCCGCCTTCGGCACCTCGGCCATCATCCGGCGGCGCGCGATCGCGCGTTGCTGCTGGCGAATACGCGCCTTGATATGCGGGTCGCCATCGCTTTCCTTCATTTCCTGCTTGACCTCTTCCTTGGTCATGCGCAGCTTCTTGTAGAAGGTCCACAACTGCCAGGGCACGTCGATGGCCGCGACCAGCAGCAGCGAGCCGGCCACCACGGCGCACACGTAGAGCACGAGCTCGGCCATGTGGAGCAGGGCCTCGTTGACCGGCGCGCTCATCAGCGCGATGGCCTCCGGCAGGCGGCGCCACAGCATCCACGACGCCACGCCGCCGACCAGCAGCGACTTGGCGATGGCCTTGGCGAGCTCCACGAGCGACTGTGACGAGAACATGCGGCCGATGCCCTTGAGCGGCGACAGGCGCGAGAAATCGGGAGCCAGAGACTTGGTCGAGAACAGCCAGCCGCCCAGCGCCAGCGGCCCGACGAGAGCGGCCGCGCCGAAAATCAGCAGGATCGGCAGGAACACGAGCAGGCAGTCCCAGACCATCACGGCGAACTGGGAGAGCATGCGATGGGTATCGAACGCGGTTGCCGGCTCGAACGCCAGTCCGGCGTGCATCGCCATGTTGAGCTGACGGCCGAGCGTGCCGCCGAACAGGTACAGCGTGGCCACGCCGGTCATGAGCATCATGAACGTGCCGAGCTCGCGCGAACGCACCACCTGGCCCTCTTCGCGCGCCTTTTCAAGGCGCCG
Organism: Cupriavidus sp. OTU4054; assembly: GCF_038440175.1. Taxonomy (NCBI): domain Bacteria; kingdom Pseudomonadati; phylum Pseudomonadota; class Betaproteobacteria; order Burkholderiales; family Burkholderiaceae; genus Cupriavidus; species Cupriavidus sp. OTU4054. The sequence goes on along the minus strand of NZ_JASATF010000012.1, from coordinate 20,627 downwards.
GGCTGTGGCGGGTTCGGTTTTCTCGAGATCGCTTTCCTCGGACACTCACGCTCCTACGACGTCAGACACGAAGCGCGCGGACGGCCCTTCGTTAGCGTGAATTATCAAATCCCGGCGGGGCGGGCATTAGGAGGAAAAGGGAGGGAAATCCGCGCCTGTTTGGGGAATGAGCGGGCGCGAGGGTTAACGGTGCGGGGAAGAGGAAGCTTTAGGGAGGGACGGAAAATATGCCGATTACGGTACTCGAACGTCCCGCCGGCGCGCGCCGCCGCCGACTACTCGCCGTCCTTCGGCACGGCGATGCCAAGCTGACCCGCCATTTCCTCCACCAGCGCCTGGAGCCGGGCCACCTTGTCGGTGAGCGCCAGGTGGCTGATGCGCAGGGCCTCGAACTCCGACGGGGGGACGGACGACGAACCGGCCCCGCCCGTCATGGCCGCAGCCTGCTCGGGAATCGCCACCTCGCCGCACAGCAGATGCATCCAGCGGCTTTCGCGCTCCCCCGGCGCGCGGGGCAACCGGACGACGAACGGCGGCTCGTGGGCCGCGAGCTCGTCGAGAAAGGCCTCTACCGACGAGATATCGGCAAACGAATGGAGCCGCGCGGAGTTGAGCCGCAATTCGGCCGCGGTCTGCGGGCCGCGCAGCAGCATGGTCACGAGCAGAGCCGCCGACTGGCTCGGTACGCCGATGACGCGGCCGAGGTTCTGCTCGAAGCGCGGCACGCGGCTGCTGCTGCCTTCGAACACGAGGCTGAGCGACTTCAGGCCATCGATCGCGGTCAGCACTTCGTCCTCGCTGACGCTCATCACCGGCGAGCGCGCGGTCTTCTGGTTACAGCCGGCCGTCAACGCATTCAGCGTCAGCGGATACGTGTCGGGTACCGTGTACTGCTTCTCGAGCAAGACGGCCACCACGCGGCCCTCGATCGGTGTCAGGGCGCGGATCGGCGGACGGGATGCGGGAGACTCGGGTGCCATGCGTTGCGGGGGAATTCCATCTGGTGAGCGCACATTGGAACCCATGCGCGGGGATTACGCAATGTCGGCCGATATAATTTCGCGATGCCGACCGCCACCAATTTCCGCGTCACCGCCGCTGTCGTCGCCAGCGCGCTGTTCATGCAGAACCTCGACAGCACGGTCGTCGCCACCGCGCTGCCCAGCATGGCACGCGATCTGCAGGTCAGCGCCGTGCACCTGAGCAGCGCCATTACGTCCTACCTGATCGCCCTGACCGCGTTCATTCCGGTCAGCGGCTGGATTGCCGACCGCTTCGGCGCGCGCCGCGTGTTCATGGTGGCCATCGCCACCTTCACGATCGCTTCGGTGCTGTGCGCGCTCGCGAATGGCCTGCCCACGCTGATCGCCGCGCGTATCCTGCAAGGCATCGGCGGCGCGATGATGGTGCCGGTGGGCCGGCTGATCCTGTTCCGCGGCGTCAGGCGCGAAGATTTGCTGACGGCCACCACCTGGCTGACGATGCCAGCGCTGCTGGGTCCCGTGCTGGGGCCGCCCGTCGGCGGCTTCCTGACCGACGCGCTGTCGTGGCGCGCGGTGTTCTGGATCAACGTGCCGGTTGGCATCGTGGGCCTCGCATTGACGGCATGGCTGATCCCGCCATCCGCGCCCGAGCATCCGCCCGCGCCCGATCTCGTCGGCATGACGCTGATCGGCGCGTCGCTGACCACGCTGATGCTGGGCGTGGAAACGATCGGCCGCGGCCTGCTCCCCGACGTCCTGCCCGTGGCCGCCATCGTGGTCGGCCTGCTGCTGTTCTGGCTCACGGTCCGGCATTGCCAGCGCCGCGACGATCCGGCCATCGATTTCTCGCTGCTGCGCATTCCGACATTCCATGCCGCCACCGTCGCAGGCAGCCTGTTCCGCGCGGGCGCCGGCGCGCTGCCCTTCCTCGTGCCGCTGACGCTGCAGATCGGCTTCGGTCTCAGTGCCTCGGTCAGCGGCATGATTTCGCTGGCCAGCGCGCTGGGCTCGTTCTGCATGCGCCCGATGACGCGGTTCGCGCTCGCACGGCTGTCGATGCGCACCGTGCTGATGGCCGGCAGCGTGTCGTTTGGTGCGGTACTGCTCGCCTGCACGACGCTGTCGCCAGCATGGCCGGCCGCCGCGATCTTCGTGCTGCTGCTCGTGGGCGGTCTGTCGCGCTCGCTAAGCTTTGCCTCGATGGGGGCGCTGGCATTTGCCGACGTGCCACAGCCGCGCCTCTCGGCCGCCACCTCGTTTCAGGGCACCGCGCAGCAGATGATGAAGGCCGTCGGCGTGGCGATCTCCGCCGGATCGCTACAGATCACGATGCTGTGGGGCGGGCGCACGCATGCGACCCGCTTCGACTTCGCATGCGCATTCCTCGCCATCGCGGTGGTGGTCCTCGCCTCGCTGCCGATGTTCGCGACGCTGTCGCCGGAGGCGGGGGAAGGCATCTCCGGCAAACCCCGGCGCTCATGAAACGACAACGCCCCCGCAAGGGGGCGTTGTTCATCGAGGCCTCGGGTCGTCTCAGACCAGATTGATCTCGACGTGGATATTGCCGGCCGTGGCCTTCGAATACGGGCAGGTCTGGTGCGCGGTATCCACGAGCAGGCGCGCGACTTCCCGCTCCACGCCCGGAATATGCACGTTCAGGCGGGCCTGCAGCAGATAGGCGTCACCGTTCTTGCCCAGATCCACTTCCGTATGCACGTTCAGGTCCTCGGGCAGCTTGATCTTCTGCTTCGCGGCGGCCAGTCCGATCGCGCCGATAAAGCAGGCGGACCAGCCCGCGGCAAACAGCTGCTCGGGGTTGGTGCCGGCGCCGGACGTGCCCGGCGACGACAGCTTGATATCCAGACGGCCATCGTCGCTACGTGCTTCGCCATCGCGGCCACCCGACGTGGTGTGGACCTTGGCGGTGTAAAGAACTTTGTCGATGCGGGTCATGATGTGCTCCTCGTTGTATTGGAAAAGGTTGAAGCTCAGGCGTAGGCGCCGTCGAGATACGGATCGACGCTGCGTGCCGGGGGCGCGGACACGCCGGTGTGGTCCTGGCCGGCGACGAGTCCGACCGATGCGGCGCGGGCGCCGTCGTAGTACGGATCCACGTTGCGCGCGCCGTCCGAGTACGGGCTGCGCGGCTCGCTCACGGTGCGGGCGCCGTCGTAGTACGGGCTGCGCTGTTCCGTGACCGAGCGGGCACCGTCGGTGTACGGGTCGCGCGTGCCGGAGACGGCTGCCTGGGCGGCGACGGCGGAAGCGGCGAGCGCGACGGCGAGAACAACTTGCTTGGCGAAATTGGCGTTCATGATGCGTATCCTTGATATTCGGTCGATGGGTCCGGCGACTCGGTCAGTGCGTCGTCGCCATGGAAGCTATTTAATGACACCGACGTATCGCGCCCGTATCGACATCGCGGCGATTTCGTGAGCCGACGTATCAGCGGAATCGCCTGATACATCCGTGTACAAACTCAGGCCGGCAGCGTGAGCCGCGCCTCCAGGCCGCCTTCCGTGCGGTTGGCCAGCGCGAGCTTGCCGCCCAGTGCATTCGCAAGCTGCTGCGCGATCGCAAGACCGAGCCCCGTGCCGCCCGTGCCACGGTTGCGCGACGCTTCGAGCCGATAGAACGGCTGCAGCACGCGCTCGAGCTCCGCGTCGGGGATACCGGGTCCGCGATCGCGCACGGCGATCGAGAGCTGCCCGTCCTGCGTGCGATCGACAGCCACGCTTACGTCGCTGCCGAACTTCAGCGCGTTGTCGATCAGATTGGTCAGGATGCGCCGCAAGGCCTGCGGCCGCGTGACGACGGGTGCGTCGAGGTGCCCGTCGATGGCGATCGGCTGCCCGCCATCGCGATAATCGCAGGCGATGCTGTCCAGCAATGCATCGGGATCGATGCGTACCGGCGTTTCCGCGCCACCATGCAGCGTGCGCGCGTAGGTCACGCCCTCGCGCACCAGATGCTCCATCTCCCGCAGGTCGCCATGCAGCTTCGCGCGCGTTTCGCAGTTCTCCATCAGATCCAGCCGCAGCCGCATGCGCGTGATCGGCGTCTGCAGGTCGTGCGAGATCGCCGCGAGAATCTGGATGCGCTCGGACAGATATCCCGCAATGCGCGCCTGCATCGCGTTGAACGCCGTGGCCGCGTGCACGACTTCGTCCGGCCCCTGCTCGGGAATCCGGTCACCCTTGAGATCGGGGCCAAGGTTTTCCGCCGCCGCCGCCAGTTGCTTGAGCGGCCGTGTGACCAGACGGACCGCGAGCCACGCGCAGGCACCGATCATCGCGAGCTGCACGCAGAACAGCACAGGCAGCCACGTCGATAGCACGATGCCGCTCGGCTTGACATCGACCGTCAGCGGGCTGCCGTCGGCGAGCGTCAGATGCACCTGGAAATGTTCGCCTGGGCCGGGCACCGCGTTGACGGCGGTCCTGTAGCGCGGCTCGAGCACGCCGACGATCGCCGTGGCCGCGCGCTGCGACATTGGCGACGCGAGCGCGGGGCCGGCGGTGCCGGCATCGAGCAGGTACGTATAGCTGCCGCGGTTGAGCCGTTCTACCCACATCGGCCGCTCCGCCGGCGGAAGGCGGTCGAGAATGGCCACCGATCCCGCTACGTCGAGCTCGAGGTTGCCGAGCATGAGCTTGTTGGCCGCCTGCATGCGCTCGATCAGCACGACCCCGAAGGACAGGCCCTGCGCCAGCGTGAGACCGACCACGAGGATCACCATCAGGCGCGCGAACAGCGTGCGCGGCCACAGCTTGCCTGCACGGGCAGCAAGGTTCATGAGCGGGCCTCACGGATTTCGACCGCGGAAGAGAACACGTAGCCTTCGTTGCGGACGGTCTTGATATAGCGCGGCTCGCGCGCATCGTCACGCAGGCGTTGCCGCAGACGGCTGACCATCAGGTCGATCGAGCGCTCGAACAGTTCGGCGTCGCGGCCCTGCGTCAGGTTGAGCAACTGATCGCGGTTGAGCACACGCTGCGGATGATCGAGGAACGTGCGCAGCAGCCGGTACTCGGCGCCGCTCAGCGAGACGATCACGTCCGTATCGTCGAGCAGGTGCCGCGCGGTGGTATCGAGCCGCCAGTTGCCGAACGACAGCACCGTGGCCGCTTCCGTCACCTGCAGGTTCGGCGGCAGCATGCGCGTGCGGCGCAGCACCGAGCGGATGCGCGCCAGGAGCTCGCGCGCGGCAAACGGCTTGACGAGGTAGTCGTCCGCGCCCATCTCGAGCCCGAGGATGCGGTCGGTCTCCTCGTTGCGCGCGGTCAGCATCAGGATCGGGGTATGCCGCTTCTCCCCGGCGCGCATGTCACGGCACAGCTGCAGGCCGTCCTCGCCGGGCAGCATCAGGTCGAGCACGACGAGGTCCACGGCGGCCTTGTCCAGCACCGCGCGCATCTGCTGGCCATTGGCCGCGAGCGAGACGCGCATGCCCTGGTTCTCGAGGTAGGTCCCCACGAGTTCGCGGATCTCGCGATCGTCGTCGACGATCAGGATATGGTCGGGCAAGGTCATAACACGGCTCCGCAGCGCGGCAATCATGCGCCATCCAGCGCGGTAACCGGATTATGTGAGGGGCCGGAGGGGCCCATGTATCACTGTGTATCTGCGCGTTCGCGCGACAAGAAACTTTTCAAATCCGTGCGGCGATGAAACAGATGCGATACATCGCCGCCGGGATACGGCCTGGATCTCAGGCCAGCCGGATCTCCGCGGTGAGCCCGCCGCCCTCGCGGTTGCGCAGGCGCAGCGAACCGCCGATGGCAATCGCGAGCTGATGCGCGATCGCCAGGCCCAGGCCGGTGCCGCCGGTCTCGCGGCTGCGGGAATTCTCGAGCCGCACGAACGGCTGCAGGACCGCCTCGAGCTTGTCCTCGGGAATGCCGCTGCCACGGTCCATGACCTGGATCGTCACCACATCGCCGTCGCGCGCCACCAGCAGTTCCGCGGCACCGCCGAACTTGAGTGCATTGTCGATCAGGTTGGTCATCACGCGCCGCAGCGCGTGCGGCCGCGTGACCACCGCGCCGCCCACGTTGCCGACGATGGTCACATCCTTGCCGGTGTCCTGGTAATCGTAGGTCAGGCTCTCGACGAACGCGCCGATATCGATACGCGACGCTTTCTCCCCATCGCCCTGCGTCGTGCGCGCATAGGCGAGCCCTTCCTGCACGAGCCGCTCGATCTCCGCCAGATCGTGCACGAGCTTGGTCTTCTCGATCGAGTCCTCGGCCATTTCGGCACGCAGCTTCATGCGCGTGATGGGCGTTTGCAGGTCGTGAGAGATGGCGGCGAGAATCTGCACGCGCTCCTCGACGAAACGGGCGATACGGGTACGCATCGCGTTGAATGCCGTGGCCGCATGCGCCACCTCCGTGGGCCCGCGCTCGCTGAGCGGCGGCCCCTTGGCATTGGGATCGAGCGCATCGGCCGCATCGGCCAGCGCGACGAGCGGGCGAATGGACTGCCGTACCGCATACCAGCAGCACAGGATCAGCAATACCAGCTGCGCCACCAGCACGTAGGGCAGCCATTGCGCGACCGGGGTCATGCGCGGATGCACGTCGATCGTCAGCGGGCTGCCGTCGCTCAGCGTCAGGTGCGCCTGCACGCGCTTGCCGTCATTGGGGATCGACTCCACCTTGACCGGAAAGCGGCCGCCACTGGCCTCGGTGATGCGTGCCGCGATGTCCGCGCTGCGCTGGTCGTGCGCGGGCACGCCAGGAAGGCCGGGGCCGAGGATGTATTGGTAATTGCCGCGATTCACGATCGGCAGCCATTGCGGCCGTTCCGCCGCGGGCAGCCGGTCGAACACGGTCAGCGAGGTGGCGATATCGGTTTCCAGCGTGCCGAGCATCACCTGCCGCGCGGACATGTACCGCTCGTAGAACAGCACCGCGAACGACATGCCGTGCGCGATGATCAGGCCGGCCAGCAGGATCAGGAACAGCCGCGAGCCCAGCGAGCGCGGCCACGGCCACCTGCGGGGTGGCGATGCCTGGTTGCCGGCGGCTGCCGTGGCCGGCGCGCTCATGGGGCGGCTCATTGACGGGCTTCTTTGATCTCGACGGGCACCGAGAACACATAGCCCTCGTTGCGGACGGTCTTGATATACATCGGTTCGCGCGCGTCGTCGTTGAGGCGCTGGCGCAGCCGGCTGACCAGCAGGTCTACCGAACGTTCGAACAGTTCGGCTTCGCGGCCCTGCGTGAGGTTCAGCAGCTGATCGCGATTGAGCACGCGCTGCGGATGATCGACGAATACGCGCAGCAGCCGGTACTCGCCGCCGCTCAGCGCGACGATCGTGCCTTCCTTGTCGATCAGATGGCGCGCGGTGGTATCGAGCTCCCAGTCGCCGAATGCCAGCAGTTGCCCGGCCTCGGTGATTTGCAGGTTGGGCGGCAGCATGCGTGTGCGGCGCAGCACGGCCTTGATGCGCGCCAGCAGCTCGCGTGCGGCAAACGGCTTGGCGAGGTAATCGTCCGCGCCCATCTCCAGCCCGATGATGCGATCGGTCTCGTCGTCGCGCGCGGTCAGCATCAGGATCGGCGTGGACTTGTGCTTGCCTGCGCGCAGCTCCCGGCAAAGGACGAGCCCGTCGTCCCCGGGCAGCATGACGTCGAGCACGATCATGTCGACGGCATTGGTATCCAGAAACTGCCGCATATGCCGGCCATCGGGCGCCACCGTGACGCGCAGTCCGTTCTTGGTGAGGTACGTCGAGACCAATTCCCGGATTTCCCGATCGTCATCGACGATCAGGACGTGGTCGATATGCGCATCCATAGGTTCTGCCTTGCGGAATCAATAAAAGAACGCGGCGAAGCACGTCCCGCCTGCATGTGCAGCATTGTATTCGTTTGTATCGTCATTGTTGTGTATCGCAATGTATCTGGAGGCGCTTTCCGCACAGTCCCTTACGTAGCCCCGCGGCGACGACACATCGGAGACAACCCCGCGCGGTCTCATGACGGCATACCCAGCCTGATGAGTCCCGATCATGACCTTGCTGATACTTGCCTTCGTCGGCGGCGCGCTGACGATCCTGAGCCCTTGCATCCTGCCGGTGCTGCCGTTCGTGTTTTCCCGCGCCGGCCGGCCGTTCGCCACCGGCACGCTGCCCATGCTCGCGGGCATGGCCCTCACGTTCGCGGCGGTCGCGTCGCTCGCCTCCGTCGCCGGCGGCTGGGTGGTTCACCTCAACGAGTATGGACGCATCGCGGCGCTCGTGGTGCTCGCCGTGTTCGGGCTGTCGCTGCTGCTGCCGAAGCTCGCGGACGCGCTGAGCGCGCCGCTCGTCGCGCTCGGCAACCGGCTGGCCGAACGCCATGCCGCCGCCACGCCATCGTCCACCGCTCGCGCGGTCGGCGGCTCGCTGGTGCTCGGCGTCGCCACGGGCATGCTGTGGGCGCCGTGCGCGGGTCCGATCCTCGGCCTCGTGCTGACCGGTGCGGCACTGCGCGGTGCCAGCGTCCAGTCCACGCTGCTGCTTGCGGCCTACGCCGCCGGCGCGGTCACGTCGCTCGCGGTCGCGCTCGGCATCGGCGGCCGCGCGTTCGCCGCGATGCGCAACTCCCTCGGTGCCGCGCAAGGCCTGCGCCGCGGGCTCGGGGTGGGCGTGCTTGCCGGTGTGATCGCCATCGGCTTCGGCGCGGACACGGGGCTGCTGGCCCGGCTGGGCGGCGACAACACGAGCCGGCTGGAGCAGGCACTGATCGACGGCCTGCACGCGGGCGCCCGCAGCGAGGCCCCGGGCAGGCTGCTCGCCGCCAACGACACTGGCAGCACGGTGCGCGATGGCATCGGCAACATGAACTACCGCAGTGGCCTGCCGGTCGAGGGCCGCATGCCCGCGCTCGACGGGGCGACCGAATGGCTGAACTCGCCGCCGCTTACGCGCGAACAACTGCGCGGCAAACCCACGCTGGTCTATTTCTGGACGTACTCGTGCATCAACTGCATCCGCACACTGCCGTACCTGCGCGCCTGGGCCGCGAAATATCCGGGCCTGCAGATCGTCGCCGTGCACACGCCCGAGTTCGCGTTCGAGAAGAAGTCCGCGAACATCCGCCGCGCGCTCGCGGACTTCCGCATCCAGTTCCCGGTGGCGGTCGATAGCGACTACAACATCTGGCGCGCGTTCGACAACAACTACTGGCCGGCCGCCTATTTCGTGGATGCCGCGGGGCAGATCCGCCATCACCAGTTCGGCGAGGGCGACTACGCGCGCTCGGAACAGGTCATCCAGGCGCTGCTCAAGGAAGCCGGCAATCGCGACGTGCCGACGGACATGGTCGCGCCGGAGGCCAGCGGCGCCCAGGCCGCACCGGATCTGCGGAACATCGGCTCCGGCGAGACCTACCTCGGCTACCAGCAGGCGTCGAACTTCGAGGCAAGCGGCTTCGGCGGGCGGCTGCTGCCCGATGCGCCGCGCGACTACAAGGCGGACACCCCGCGCCTGAACCACTGGGGCCTGAACGGCAACTGGACCGTGAGCGCGGACAAGGCGACGGTGAACCGCGCCGACGGCAGCGTCGTGTTCCGCTTCCGCGCGCGCGACCTGCACCTCGTGCTCGGGCCCGCTGCCGACGGCAAGGCGGTGCGCTTCCTCGTCACGGTCGATGGCAAGGCGCCGGGCGCGAGCCATGGCGCCGATACCGACGCGGCCGGCAATGGCGCCGTCACGGCGACGCGCCTGTACCAGCTCGTGCGCCAGGCCGGCAATGTCGGCGAGCACACGTTCGAGATCCGATTCCTCGACCCCGGCGCGCAGGCCTACGTGTTCACGTTCGGCTAATTGCGATCGGACGACCCAGACCCATCCCCCAACAACGGAGCACGTCATGAAGCTGTACAGCAACGAAATTTCCTCGGCCACGTCGCGCGTGCGCATCGCACTGGCGCTCAAGGGCATCGTGCCGCAGATCCTCCCCGTGTCGATCCTCGGCCCCGATGCCGAGAATCGCCAGCGCGACTACCTCGCGCTGAATCCGCAGGGTCTGGTACCCGCGCTGCTGACCGAGAACGGCACGCTGATCACGCAGTCGATGTCGATCATCGAGTATCTGGACGAGCGGTTCCCGCAACCGCCGCTGCTGCCCGCCGACGCGGAAGCGCGCGCGTTCACCCGCTCGGTGGCGCTGGCGATCGCCGCGGAGATCCACGCGCTGGTGCCGCCGCGCGTGGCTGCGCAGCTCGGCGCGCTGGGTCTGGATGCGAACGCGATCGGCGACTGGAACCGGCACTGGATCCGGGAAGGCTTCGGTGCCGTGGAATCGTTGCTGGCGTCGCGCCGTTCGGGATCGCATGCAGGAGCGTTCGTAGCAGGCGATACGCCGACCGTCGGTGACCTGTTCCTGTTCCCGCAGGCAATCAATGCGGAGCGTGCGGGACTGCCGCTGTCGCTATGGCCGAACATCGCCGAGGTGGTCGGCAAGCTGCGCGGCATCGAGGCGTTCGTCGAGAACGCGCCGGCACCGCGCAAGTAAGGACGGCGGCGGACGAACGATCAGGCGCCCGTCGGGCGCACCGCTACCATGTCGATCTCGATCAGCGCGCCCTTGGCCAGGCCCGTCACGCCGATGCACGTGCGCGCGGGACGGCGGCCGACGGGCCAGTAGCTCGCGTACGTCCTGTTCATGGTGTCGTAGTCGCGATCGAAATCGGTCAGGTACACGCGCACCTGTACCACGTTTTCGAGGCCGAGCTTGCAACCCTCGAGCACCGTGGTCAGGTTCTTCATGACCTGATGGGTCTGCGCCTCGATGCCTTCGGGGTAACCGGAATCCAGGCCCGTGCCGAGGAAGGGCATCTGGCCCGTCACGAACACGAAGCCATTGGCCTCCACGGCATGGCTGAACGGCGCCACGGGATCCGGCGCGCCGGCCAGCATATGGAAGACGGGGGTTGCTGCGCTCATCGTCGAAACTCTCCTGTATGGGACATGCACGATGTCTTGGGAAACCGCATTGTGCAGCAAGTCTTGGGCCAATATTTCGTAAGTTGGCCATGTCCGATCCCGACGGCGATGCCTACTGTGGTTGCACACCAACGGTGCATGTCGCACCGCGGCACTCACAGGAGTCGTCTTGTCGCGCCTCTCCGGATCCCGCAGGCACCCCGCACGCTCGCTAGCCGCGGCGTCTGTCGCCACGTTGCTCGGCTTGCCGTGCGTTGCCCATGCCAAGACGTGTCTCTTCACCGATGCGTCGTTCCTGCCCAGCCATCTCTGCATGCAGGACGACGACGAGATCGACCTGCGCGCCTACGCACAGGCGCGCAGCCTCAAGTTCTACCCCGTGGATCGCCTGCTGATGGCACGCGGGGACGTGCTCTATCTCTCCGATAAGCCCCGGCTCGCGGGACGCATCTGGAGAATCGACCGATCGCTCGACCTGTCGGAGATCTCCGCGCTGGGCATCGCGCCATACTCCACGGCATCCGCTCGCCTTGCGCCGGTGGCCTGCTTCTTTGGCGACAACAGCCTGGCCGGAGAGAAATCCTGCGCCCAGCCCGGAGAAATTCTGCCGACGCTTGGCAAGCTGGATGGGAAGGTGGCTTCCATCCGTGTGCCCTCGGGCCTCGGCGTTCGCGTCTATGCCGAGTCGGGGGGCCGCGGGCGCAACGCCTTCGTGCGCCGCAATCAGGATCTTGCCGCGCTGCAACGGCTGGGCATGGCGGGCACGATCCGGGCCGCCCAGGTGGCGCGCACCAGTATCCGCTGTCATGCCGAGTGCCCGATCCCCGAGACGGATGCCTACGATCTGCCGACGCTGTTCGGCGACGGGTGGTGGAACCTGTCGCGGGGCAATCCGCAGTTCGCGGTGACGCTGCGGGTCGACGCCGATGCCCGCGCACTGGTCGAGTTCGGCGATTCGCTCTACCTGCAAGTCATGCAATCGGAAGCAATGGTCACCACGTTCTGGCCCTATCGGCGGCATGCGCTGCTGCCGACCCGTCAGGATGTGCGGCACCTCACCATCGCCTTCGAGTTCCGCGCCCCGCACGCCTTCGATGTTCAGGTCATTCGCAGCGATGCGGAACGGCGCTTTATCGATGCCTCGGCCATCCTCACCCTCCCATGGCCATCCCGGCGCGCGGAGATGCTGTCGATCCGCAACGCCGCACCCGCAAAGGCGCTCGTGCAGACGCTGATCTCCATGCAGACGGCAGCGTCCGACGCCCGCGTCGCGCGCGACGCGCATTGCCGGACCGAGCCCATGCTCGGCGTCGGACATGCGTTCCTGTTCGGATGTGCCAGCCCGCTCGATCATCTGCCGGCGCCGCCGCTGTCCAGTCCGCCGAACCGTTTCCCAAGCCTGTCCGAATCCGTGCTCGTCCGCACATTCGCAGGCGCGGGAAACCCCATGGCGATGGGCGCTGCGTCACGGGTCTGCCAGGTCATGCCGGAGCGGCTGTACGCCAGACGCCCCATGCGGGTCATTGCCGACTGGTCCGCCTGTGTCAGCCGCACTACGTTGATCATCACGCTATATCAGACCCTGTTCGGCGACCGATGGAATCTCCGGGACTTCACCAACATCGTGACGGACGCGCTCCATCAAGGCATCACGCCCGGGGTCAAGGACACCGAACTGGCAAAGCAGTTCGTGACCGCGGTGCAGGAACAGACAGGCGGCACGGACCGGCGTCTCGATGACGCCATTGCCGCGTTTCATCAGGCCAACGTCATCCACGCCTACTCGCGCGCGCGGACGCAGGACATGGAACTCGCGATCGAACGGGCCGAGCGCGGCGGCCCACACGGCTGTCCCCAGGGCGTCGCCCTCGACGCGTCCATCTCCGCGATGCGGCACGGCATGATGGGGTGGTATCAGGTGGCGATTGGCGACTATGTGCCGCGCACCGTTATTCCGCGCGTCTGGCGGAACGGCGCGTTCCAGAACTCGCATGAGTCGTTCACCTACGAGGCGGGCGGCGTGAACACGCCGGGGCTGATGGAGTCCATCCGCTATCTGATGCATGGCTGGGGGAACTCCTATCTGTACGCGTTCGAGGCCGCCACTACGCTGCTGGCCGATGCCAATCCCGGCAGCGGTCCGCCGCGCGACGTGGCTGGCGCCGCCCCGCTTCCGGCGCCGCCACCGGCCCTCTGTCCGCTGGCGGACCCCGAATCCATCCGGCTACTGGCGATGTCCGGAAACTCCATCGCCATGGGGATTGCGGAAGCGACGTTGTCTCCCGGCCCGTCGGACCATTTCATCGTGGTGTCGTTCCGCGGCGAGCCGGTGGCGGTGCTGCTGGGAGAGATCCCGGCCGACGGCTCTCAAACGGCAGAAAGCCGTTACGTCGTGAGCGCGCCGCAGAACGTGCTCGACCGCTATGCCGATGGCGCCGTGCGCGGGGCGGGCTCCGCGGCGACGCATGCGTTCATTCAGTTTGCGCTGAGCCGGAGCATGACGGCGGTGCGCGCGCTGGCCGTCACCGAACCATCGGTCGCCATCAAGCAACGCGTGGGCTTTCGCCTGCTCGACTGACCGTTGATCGATCCACCCATTGACCGATCCACCCATTGACCGATCCACCCATTGACCGATCCATCGATTGACCGGATGGGACGAAAACCTCGCAATGACCTTGCCATGCCCAATCCCGCGTCGCTGCGTCGCTGTGCTGTTTGCCCTGCTGGCGGGGGCTATCTCTGCCGATGCCGGCGCGCGCGCGTGCTTCTTTGCGATGACGGCGGGCGCGTCACCGAAGCTCTGCCTTGGCAGCGACGACGAGATCGACTTCCATACCTACGCACGCGCCTTCCAGGGTACGTTCTACCCCTTCGAACACATTACGCTGGGTCCGGGCGATGCCCTGTACCTGTCCGATCGCCCTCGCCTGACGGGCCGCCTCTGGCGCGTCGGACAGTCGATGGACAAGGCCGCCCTGATTGCCGAGGGCATCGCGCCCCAGTCGATCGTGTCCGCAGCGCTGGCGCCCGTCGCCTGCTTTCACGCCGACGACCGCTTTCAGGGGGAGCAGTCGTGCGTCGCGCCGGGCGAGATGGAACCGTCGTTTGCCCGGCTCGACGGCAAGACCTCGTCGATCCGCCTGCCTCCGGGACTTGGCGCGCGCGTGTATGCGGAGGCCGGCGCCAGAGGTCGCAGCGCCACGCTGCGCCGAAGCATCGATCAGGCGGGCCTTCGCAAACTCGGTATCGACGATGCCATCCGCTCCGCGCAAGTCGCTCGCGTCAGTATCCGGTGCCGTACGGATTGCCCGATTCCCGACGCCGATGCGTACGATCTGCCGGCGCAATTCGGCCGGATGTGGTCCGATATCTCGCATGGCCATCCACAGCTTGGCATGACATTCCGTATCGATCCCGAGGCCAGGGCGGTCGTCGAGTTCGGCAACGGTCTTTACCTGCAACTGATGCATACGGGCGCCATCATCACGACGTTCTGGCCGTATCGCCAGCTGGCGGCGCTGTCGAGCGACCACCGCGCACGCTACCTGACCGTGGCCATGGAATTCCGTCCTGGCCAGGGCTTCGATGTGCAGTTGATCCGCAGCGGTGCGGACCGGGGCTATCTCGACGCCACGCTCATCCACTCGCTGCCGTGGCCCACGGAGCGCGATGAAGTGGTGTCGATTCGCAATGCGCATCGTGCCCGCGCGCTGATACGCGCGGATCTGACGGTCAACGCCGTGGATCCCCTCAACCGCGTGATACGCGACGCCACCTGCCAGCGCGTGCCGGTCCTTGCCGTCGGCAACGCGTTCCTGCGGGGTTGCGAGCCCGCGCGCACGACCGCTGCAGGCACCGATGGCCCGGCACAGATCCCCGCGCCGCCCGCCGCGCGCGCCCCCGAGGCAACGCTCGTACGCACATTCGCCGATGCCGGCAACCCGCTCGCGATGGGCGCCGCGGCGCGAGTGTGCCGCGTCTCGCTGTATCAGATCTTCAACGCCCGGCCCATGCGGGGCATTCCGAACTGGTCCGCCTGCGTGAGCCGCACCACGCTGATCGTCTCGCTTTACCAGACCCTGTTCCCCGATGGCTGGAACCTCGAGCGATTCAGCAACATCGTCCGGGACGCGCTCGATCATGGACGGATGCCCGCCAGCGTGGCGGGCACACCGCCCGCGGCGCAATTCGTGCACGCCGTCCGGGAGCAGACGGGCGATGTGGATCGCCGGTACCGGGACGCCATCGCGGCCTTCCATCAGGCCAATGTGCTCCATGCCTACTCGCTCGCCCGGAATATGGACATGCTCGCCGCGCTCGAACAGCCGGGTACCTCGGCGCCGCCCGGTTGCGCCGCGCTCGCGGGTTCCGCCGATGCCATCACGCGCGCCCAGCGCGGGATGATGGGCGATTATTGGCTGGATCTGACGGGCTACACGCCCCGTACGGTCCATCCGCGCATCTGGCATCAGGGCGCGTTCCAGGACACGCCCGAGCCGTTTACGTTCATGCATGCGGGAGCGGAGGACACGGAACTGCTGGTGTCCATCCGGGCGCTCATGCAGAACTGGAGCGATGCCTACCTGCGGGAGTTCTCCGCCTCGGCGGAAGGTGCGACGGGGGTGCCCGTCACCGATGCGGCCGGCGCCGGCGTGGCGCCGCTCGGCGAGCCCGCCACGCAAGCCTGCTCCGCGGCCACCCCGCAGGCCAACCTCGTGCTGGCGATGTCGGGCGCGTCGATCGCCAACGGCATCGAGGAGGCCACGCGCGAAGCCGATGCGAGTTCGCAATTCGTTGTCGCGTCGTTCCGGGGCTCGCCCGTGGCGGTACTGTTCGGCACGATTCCGACCAGCGGGGAACGCGTGGCGGAAAGCCGATTCCTTGTCAGCGCGCCGCGCAGCGTCCTGGACCGCCATACCGAGGGCGCCGTGCATGGCGCCGGTTCCGCCGTGTCCCATGCGTTCGTGCAACGCGCCGCCTCGCTCGGCATGACCGCGGTGCGCGCCTACGCGGTGACGGCACCCTCCGTCGCGATCAAGCATCGCATGGGCTATCGCCTCGTCGAATAAGCGCGTATGCCAGCCGCCGCGCTGCGCGGTCATCCGCGGCGTCGTCGACTGTGGACCGCCGTGCGCGGGGGCGCGCCGGAGCCGTCATGCGGCGGACGCTCCGAGCCCTTATGCGGCGGACGCTATACTTGGCGTCGCGCCATCGCTTCCGATCGCGCGCTCCGATCGCGTCCGCAACGGCAACAGGTCCCGGAAATTGGCTGATCAAGATCTCTCCAAACTGAAAATCGACCGCCGCGCACCCGCCGCGGCGCCCCGCCGCAGGCGCCCGTGGTTCCGCTATGGGGCCATTCTCGTCGTGCTGCTGGTGCTCGCGGGCGTCGCCATGCGGCTGGCAGGCCCGCAGGCCGTGGAGACCGCGACGGTCACCACCGCCTATCCGACGCAGAACTACACGCTGCTCAACGCCACCGGCTATGTCGTGCCGCAACGCAAGGCCGCGGTCGCCTCCAAGGCGCAGGGGCGCCTCGAATGGCTCGGCGTGCTGGAAGGCTCGCGCGTCAAGCGGGACGAGATCATCGCGCGGCTGGAAAGCCGGGACGTGTCGGCCTCGCTGGCGCAAGCCGCGGCACAGGTCAAGGTGGCGCGCGCCAACCTCGAACTGCAGCAGGCCGAGCTGCGCGATGCCGAGATCAGCCTGCGCCGGTCGCAGACGCTGCTGGAGCCGAAGGCCATCCCACAGGCCCAGTACGATGCCGACCTCGCACGCTACAACAAGGCCAAGGCCTCCGTGAGCAGCGCGGTGGCATCGATCGCCTCCGCCGAAGCCAACGCGCAGGCCGCGCAGGTCGCCGTCGACCAGACTGTGATCCGCGCGCCGTTCGACGGCGTGGTGCTGACCAAGCAGGCCAACGTCGGCGACAACATCACGCCGTTCTCGCAGGCCTCGGACACCAAGGGCGCGGTGGTCACCCTCGCCGACATGGATACGCTCGAAGTCGAGGCCGACGTGGCCGAATCCAATATCGCCAAGATCGTGCTGAACCAGCCGTGCGAGCTGCTGCTCGACGCGCTGCCCGACACGCGCTTTGCCGGACAGGTGTCGCGCATCGTGCCGACCGTGGACCGCTCGAAGGCCACGGTGCTGGTCAAGGTGCGCTTCGTCGATCGCGACGCCCGCGTGCTGCCCGACATGAGTGCCAAGATCGCCTTCCTGTCGAAGGCCGCGCCCGCGGAGGACCGCAAGCCCGTGACGGCCGTGCAGCCCGGCGCCGTGGTTTCGCGCGACGGCAGGCAGGTGGTGTTCGTGGTCCGCGACGGCAAGGCGGCCGAGGTACCGGTCACCGCCGGCGCGAAGATCGGCGATCTGGTGTCGGTGCAGGGCGTCAAGGCCGGCGATGTCGTGGTGCTGGCTCCGGGCGAAAAGCTCGGTGACGGCGCCAGGGTAAGCGTGGCCAAGAAGGGTTCATGAACACGCCCGCCGCCACCCCGCTCGTCGATATCCGCCACGTCGCCAAGTCGTACCGGCGCGGCGCGCAGACGGTGCCCGTGCTGACCGACATCACGCTGGAGATCGCCGAGGGCGATTTCATCTCGCTGATGGGGCCTTCGGGCTCCGGCAAGAGCACGCTGCTGAATCTGATCGCGGGCATCGATCGCCCCGATAGCGGCGAGTTGCTCGTGGCCGGGCTCGATATCTCGCAGCTGCCGGAAGCCGCGCTGGCCGAATGGCGCGCCGGCCATGTGGGCTTTATCTTCCAGTTCTACAACCTGATGCCGGTGCTCAACGCGTTCGAGAACGTCGAGCTGCCGCTGATGATGACGCGCCTTTCGCGCGCGGAGCGGCGGGAACGCGTGGAAATGGTACTGGGCATGGTCAACCTGGCCGATCGCATGGACCACTATCCGTCCGAGCTGTCGGGTGGACAGCAGCAGCGCGTGGCGATCGCGCGCGCGCTGATCACCGATCCGATGCTGATCGTCGCGGACGAGCCCACGGGCGACCTCGACCGCGCATCCGCCACCGAGATCCTGGCCATGATGCAGCGCCTGAACGGCGAACTCGGCAAGACCATCATCATGGTCACGCACGACGCGCATGCGGCCAATGCCGCGAAATCGCTCGTGCATCTGGAAAAAGGCGAGTTGAGTCGAGGCGAGCTCGATCGCGAGGGGCACCGCTAGGCGGGCATCGACATGTACGTGCTCAAGCTGATCTCCCGGAATCTGCTGCGCCACAAGCTGCGCACCTCGCTGACGCTGCTCGGGCTCGTCATCGCGGTGCTGGCGTTCGGCCTGCTGCAGACCGTCGTGGACGCGTGGTATGCCGGGGCTTCCGCGGCCTCCAACGCGCGCCTGATCACGCGCAACGCCATCTCGCTCGTCTTTCCGCTGCCGCTGAGCTACGAGAACCGCATCCGCGGCGTGGACGGCGTGACGCTGATCGCGCGGTCCAGCTGGTTCGGCGGCACCTACCGCGAGCCCAAGAATTTCTTTGCGCAGTTCGCGGTATCGGACAACTACCTCGACCTGTATCCCGAGTTCATCCTGCCCGAGGCGCAACGCACCGACTACAACCGCGACCGCAAGGGCGCGCTCGTGGGGCGCCAGCTCGCGGACCAGTTCGGTTTCAAGGTCGGCGACGTGATTCCGATCAAGGGCACGATCTATCCCGGCACATGGGAGTTCATCGTGCGCGGCATCTTCGACGGGCGCGACGCCAGCACCATCACGCGCACGATGCTCTTCCACTGGGACTACCTGAACGAAACCGTACGCAAGCGCGCCTCGCGCCAGGTCGATCAGGTCGGTGTCTTCGTGCTCGGCGTGGCCGATCCGGACAACGCCGCGACGATCTCGCGCAACGTGGACGCCGTATTCAAGAACTCGCTGGCCGAAACGCTCACGGAGACCGAGCAGGCCTTCCAGCTCGGCTTCGTCGCGATGTCCAACCAGATCATCGCGGCCATCCGGCTCGTGTCGTATGTGGTCATCGTCATCATCATGGCCGTGATGGCCAACGCGATGGCCATGAGCGCGCGCGAGCGCACGGTGGAGTACGCCACGCTCAAGGCACTGGGGTTCGGCCCGGGCTTTCTCGCGTTGATCGTGTTCGGCGAGTCCATCCTGATGGGCATCGTCGGCGGCGCCATCGGCATGCTGGCCACACCGCCGCTGGCGGCCGCGTTCAAGCAGGCCGTCGGAGGCGTGCTGCCGGTGTTCAGCGTATCGCGCGAAACGATGCAGATGCAGGCGCTGTGCGCACTCGTCGTCGGGATCGTCGCGGGCATCGTGCCGGCGATACAGGCCGCGCGCGTGCGCATCGTCGAGGGCCTGCGGGCCATCGGGTAAGGCGGAGGCGAAGGCGACGGCAATGGCGATTCCCTTCAGCTATATCGCACGCAACCTGTGGGCGCGCCGGCTGACCACCGCGCTGACGGCGGGCGGGCTCGCGCTCGTGGTCTTCGTCTATGCCACGATGCTGATGCTCGATGCCGGACTCAAGCAGACGCTCGTCACCACGGGCGAACCGGACAACGTCGTCGTCATCCGCAAGGGCGCCGAGACCGAGATCCAGAGCGCGATCTATCGCGATCAGGCCAGCATCATGGAGATGCATCCCGCCGTGGCGCTCGGCGGGGACGGCCGGCCGATGTCGTCGAAGGAAGCCATCGTCCTGATCTCGCTGAACAAGATCGGCTCGGACAAGGCGTCCAACGTCGTCATCCGCGGCGTGTCGCCGAGAGGCCTGGAACTGCGTCCGCAGATCCGCCTCTCGGCCGGCAGGATGTTCCGGCCGGGCTCGTCCGAGATCGTCGTCGGCAGCGGGATCGCCAAGGGCTTCAGCGGCATGCAGATCGGCGAGCACCTGCACTTTGCCCAGCGCGACTGGACCGTCGTCGGCCACTTCGATGCGGGAGGCAGCGGCTTCGATTCCGAGGTGTGGGGCGATGTGGATCAGCTGATGCAGTCGTTCCGGCGGACCAACTATTCGGCGATGATCGTGCGCCTTGCGCGCGGCGACCAGTTCGAACGCTTTCGCGCCGATGTGGACGTCGATCCGCGCCTCGCCAACGAGGCCAAGCGCGAGCAAACGTTCTACAGCGACCAGTCGCGTGCGCTCTCCACGTTCATCAATATCCTCGGCGTCACGCTGACCACCATCTTTTCGATCGCCGCGATGATCGGCGCCATGATCACGATGTATGCATCGGTGGCCAACCGTGTGGCCGAGATCGGCACGCTGCGCGCACTCGGCTTCAAGCGCGCGAACGTGCTGGTGGCATTCCTGATCGAGGCGATCCTGCTGGGGCTCGTTGGCGGCATCGCGGGCCTGATGGGCGCGGCGCTGATGCAGTTCGCGTCGTTCTCCACGACCAACTTCCAGACCTTTGCCGACCTGTCGTTCCGCTTTCTGCTGACCCCATCCGTCGTCGTGCGCACACTGCTGTTCTCGATGGCCATGGGCCTGATCGGCGGCTTCCTTCCGGCACTGCGCGCCGCCCGCATGAACATCGTGGACGCGCTGCGCGCCCGTTGATACGGCGCGCGGGATTTTCACGCTGCCCCCTCCTTCCATCGCGTAGTTCAGCGACACCGGTCCGGAGGCTTCAGGGGCGCGGCCGCGGTTACGCCGCGCCCCTCGGCCACCAAGCTCCCCGTTCAACGCGGGCTTTACGCCACGGCGTTTGTAGG